>VBKF01000123.1 GCA_005888095.1 Deltaproteobacteria bacterium
GTTGTCGTTGCAGTCCGGGCAGAGCGGGATCGAGCTCGACTGCTGCCCCGTCGAGGTGAGGTTGTTGTCGCACCGGGCGTCGTTCTGGGACGCCAGGTAGCCGGTGACCTCCTCGATCTCGTTCGGCGTGCTGTCGGTGCTCCGCGCGAGGACCTTGACGTCGAACTCCAGGCTGCAGAAGCCGGGGGGAATCGTCTGGTTGGCGGGGATCATGACCGGGCTGCTCGGCGTGAACACCACCTCGTTCGGGGTCGCGCTGGCCGCGTGGCCGGTCGTCCAGGTCACGCCGCAGGTGGTGGTGATCGTCCCATCTCCCTCGTACTCGGCGATCATCCCCTCGTCGGTGCACGGGATGCCGAGGGTGAAGTTGCTGTCGCAGTCGAGGTCGAAGCGCAGCCGGTTGACGTTGAGCTTGGTGCCGCCCTGGATGCTTCCCGTGCCGAGCGTCAGCTTGACCCGGACGACGTCACCCGGCAGCGCGAAGTCGGGTCCGGCCACGTAGTCGATGGTGATCAGCCCGTTGCAGGTGTTGACGGCGTGCGCGACGCCGGGGGCGGCCGCGCTCACTGCGATCGCAAGGAGGCCAAGCAGCAGGATTCTGACGCGCATCGTCGTAGTCCTCCCGGGGGGGACGATGCTCCCTGGGTCGGCAGGACGTCAAGCGAAAAAAGGGCGAGCGCGGGCCGACGGAGCGATTTCGCGCCGTACGCGAGGCCCTGCGCTCTATCGCGGGCTACCTACTTGTAGAGGTCACGGACCACCCACCCGAACTTCGTCCGCGTCCAAGCGCCGCTGTGAATGCCCGGCGTCGGCCGGTTGCCGATGTAGAACTGCAGATCCATCAGAGGGTCGGTCGCTGCCGACATGTCGCCGTAGGCCTCGACCCGGTAGCCGTACGAGGTGCCGTACGAGGTGATCCTGATCTCGGCCTTGTAGACGCCGCCCTCGGTGAGCGCCGCCGGGTTCGCGTACTTGAACCGCTTGTGGGCTGCGAATTGCTTGAACACGCCGGGAGGCAGAACGGCGCTGTAGATGCGCCCCCGCGCGTTGCTCAGCAGCCACCCGACCTCCGAGCCTGCCACGTTCACGGGTTCCGTGATCGTCACGCGCCCGTGCGACGTGAACTGGTCGAGACCCGCCCCGGCCGGTCCGAACTTGATGGCCGTGGGGTCCTTCTGGATGATCGGGCAGCGGCACTCGCCGCCACCGTTGATACAGGCCGTCTGTTGCTTCGGCGTCGTGCAGGGGTGGTGGTCCTGCGTCCCACCTTCGCACCTGGACGGCCCGCAGGCGGGATCGGCGCAGTCGATGAGCCCGTTGCAGTCGTTGTCGATCATGTCGGCGCAACCCTCGGGCCCGGTCGGGACGCAGCCCTGGAGGGTGGTGGTGGTCGTGCTGGGGACCGTCGTGGTCGTCGTGGGGATGGTCGTCGTGGTGGTGACGCACAGGATGTGACTCTGGTCGCAGACGCCGTTGCCGTCGCAGCCGGCGGTCGTGCAGGCGTCGCTGTCGGTATCCGGGCAGGGCGTGCTGGCGGGCACGTTCGGGAAGTCGCAGCTCCCCGTCTGCGGGTTGCAGGTGGGCGGCCCGGTGCAGGGGTTGGCGTCGTCGGTGCAGGTCTTCACCATGTGGTTCTGGTCGCACCCCCCGTTGCCGTCGCAGCCGGCGGTCGTGCAGGCGTTGCTGTCGGTGTCCGGGCAGGGCGTGCTGTCGGGCACGTTCGGGAAGTCGCAGTTCCCCGTCTGCGGGTTGCAGGTGGGCGGCCCGGTGCAGGGATTGGTGTCGTCGGTGCAGGTCTTCACCATGTGGTTCTGGTCGCAGCCGTCGGTCACGCTGCCCCCGGTGGCCAGCGTGCCGTTGCAGCCCGCCGTCGTGCAGGCGTTGTTGTCCGTGTCCGTGCACGGCGTGCTGTCGGCCACCGGGGTGTGGCTGCACATCCCGGTGCTCTGGTCGCACATGTCCTGGGAGCACTCGATGTTGTCGTTGCAGTCCGGGCAGAGCGGGATCGAGCTCGACTGCTGCCCCGTCGAGGTGAGGTTGTTGTCGCACCGGGCGTCGTTCTGGGACGCCAGGTAGCCGGTGCGTGCCGTCGGTGCTCCGCGCGAGCACCTTGACGTCGAACTCGAGGGCGCAGAAGCCGGGGGGAATCGTCTGGCTGGCCGGGATCATGACCGGGCTGCTCGGGGTGAACACGACCTCGTTCGGCGTGTCGCTGACCCCGTGGCCGGTCGCCCAGGTCACGCCGCACGTGGTGGTGATCGTCGAGTCGCCCTCGTACTCGACCTTCATCCCCTCGTCGGTGCAGGGGATGCCGAGGGTGAAGTTGCTGTCGCAGTCGAGGTCGAAGCGCAGCCGGTTGACGTTGAGCTTGGTGCCGCCCTGGATGCTTCCCGTGCCGAGCGTCAGCTTGACGCGGACGACGTCACCCGGGAGCGCGAAATCGGGTCCGCCGACGTAGTCGATCGTGATCAGTCCGTTGCAGGTGTTGACGGCGTGCGCGACGCGCGGAGCCGCCGCGCTGACGGCGATCGCGAGCAGGCCGAGCCGCAGGATCCTCGCCCCGGCGGCCGGGCCCGCATTTCCCGGCTTCGACGCCGAAGCCTTCCCGTGGACACACATCTCGGCACCCTCCTCGCAGGTATGGCGAACGGGACTACCCGTAGCATCGCCCGTTCCAGCGCCGACGGGCCTGCGGGGACGCGACCAGGCTGTGGTCGGCAGTCGATGTCAAGCACGAAAAGCCGACCAGGGGACGGCGCGAACGGTCAATGGGGACCGGGCGTTGGGGGACGGAGGAGGGGGCGCTGCAAGACGGTCACAAGACTGCCGAAATGCCTCGACCTGCAGCTCTGCGGGCTCCTCGTACTACCGGGCAACCCCCAAGAGCCCCTAGAAGTACCCCTCGGGCTCGTCCTTGCCCCGGGGCGCCTCGCCGCGGCTCGGGATGTACTTCCCGGTGATCATGTCCTTGTAGCCCATGCCGGGAGCCACCATCGGGTAGACGTGCGCGGTCTGGTCTACCATCACCTCGAGGAAGGCGGGTCCGGGGAAGCTGACGAACTCCTCGAGCGCCGGACGGACGTCCGGGATCGCGGTGACCCGCCGGGCGAACCCGAAGCCATCGGCCTCGACCGCCTTCACGAAGTCTTTCTTGTGGAGGGTCTTGTCCGAACCCGAGTAGCGGTTCGAGTAGAAGAGGTCCTGCCACTGACGAACCATGCCGTCGCCCAGGTTGTTGAGCAGCAGCACCTTCACGGGGATGTCGTAGTTGGTGAGCGTCTCGAGCTCGCCGAGGTTCATGCGGATCGAGCCGTCGCCATCGACATCGATCACGAGCTTGCCGGGGTTGGCGAGCTGGGCGCCGATCGCGGCGGGGAGCCCGAAGCCCATCGTCCCCATGCTGCCCGAGGTGAGGAAGCTCCGCGGCGCGTGGAAGTCGAGGTACTGCGCGGCCCACATCTGATGTTGGCCGACGCCCGTCGACACGATCGCGTTGGCCCGGGTGATCTGGTTGAGGGTCGAGAGCACGTACTCGACCTGGATCAGGCTCGAGCCGCGGTTGTAGTTGAGGGGGTGACGGAGGCGGAGCTCCGCCACGTGCGCGCGCCAGCGGCTGAAGTCCTTCTTGAAGCCCGCCCCCGCCTCGAGGAGCTGGTGGAGGCCGCGCCTGGCGTCCGAGACGTGGGCCCAATCGACGTGCTTCACCTTCTCGATCTCGGACGCGTCGATGTCGAGGTGCGCGATCCTGGCGTGCGGGGCGAACTCCTTCACCTTGCCGGCCACGCGATCGTCGAAGCGCGAGCCGACGGCGAAGAGGAAGTCGCAGTCCTCGACCGCATAGTTGGCGTACGCGGTGCCGTGCATGCCGAGCATGTGCAGCGAGAGCTCGCTCGTCGTGTCCATCGCACCGATCCCCATGAGCGTGGTCACGACGGGGATGCCGAAGCGCTTGGCGAAGGCCCGCAGCTCGGACCCCGCGTTGCCGTTGATGACGCCGCCGCCGGCATAGATGAGCGGCCGGTCCGAGGCGCCGAGCAGGCGGAAGAAGGCGTCGGCGTCCGGCGACGAGATCGTGGCGCGCTCGAGCGCCTCCAGCCGGTCCTGGTAGCCGCGCATGTGGAGGAGTCCCGCGCCGCGGAAGGTCCCCTTGGCGAGCTGCACGTCGCGCGGGATGTCCACGACGACGGGTCCCGGCCGACCGCTGCGCGCGATGTGGAACGCCGTGCGGAGGGTCTGCTCGACCTTCGTCTCGTCGGTGACCAGGAAGACGTGCTTCGCGCAGGCCGCCATGATGTTGAAGACGGGTGCCTCCTGGAACGCGTCGGTGCCCATCGCGACGCGCGGCACCTGCCCGCAGATGAGCACGATCGGCACGGAGTCGGCCTGGCAGTCGCGGACGGGTGTCACGGAGTTGGTCGCGCCGGGACCCGAGGTGACGAGGGAGACGCCCACCCGGCCGCTCGAGCGCGCGTAGCCCGCGGCCATGAACCCCGCGCCCTGCTCCGTGGCCGGCACGATCAGCCGGATCTCGTCCTTGCCGGCGCGGCCCTCGTTGTAGCGGAAGACGGCGTCGTAGGTCGGCAGGATGGCGCCGCCGCTGTAGCCGAAGATCGTGTCGACGCCCTCGTCGGCCAGCACCTGCACGATCATGTCGGCGCCGTTCATGACGGCCCCGGCGAGCGGGTGAGGCGCGGCGGCTGCACCGGCGACGGTGGCGCGCGGCGGCTTCATGGCGATCGACATCGACGGCTCCTTGCGCTCGGTGCGAGCTTCCGATCTATAGCGCGGATCAGGACTGGAGGCGACCCATGCGCATCCGCGCATTACAGCACGTCTCGATCCGGAGCCGCGACCTGGCCCGCGCGCGCGATTTCTACGAGCGTCTGCTGGGGCTCCCGGCGGTGCCCCGCCCCGAGCTCGGCTTTCCCGGCGCGTGGTACGGCATCGGGACGAACCAGCTCCACCTGATCGCCCACGAGAAGCTGATGGAGGGAATCGACCCGACCGACCCGCACTTCGCGCTCGAGGTCGAGAGCCTGGAGGCCGTCCGGCGCGAGCTCCAGACAAGCGGCATCCCCTACCTCGACTTCGGCGGGCCGCAGCTCTGGGTGCGCGACCCCGACGGCAACGTGGTCGAACTCTGCGAGCCGAGCAGCGTCTAGTGCCCGGATGGGCCCGGGCGGCGGTCGCCCGCCTTCGCCCAGCCGGCCCCGCTACGCTGATCGCCCGCCTTCGCCCAGCCGCCGCCGGCGCGCTCGGTGCTGCTGGTCCAGCCCCGAGAGCTTGCGGGCGAGCCCGTCCCGCCTCCCGCCTGCCCCCCGGGCTTCGCCCATCCCTCCGTGCCCGAGCTCACCGAACCCGAGCTCAGGTGGCTCTTCACCGTGCCGAGGGTCGCGGCCGGGCGACCGGCGCTCGTCCCGCTGAGGGTCGAGTGGGTCCCCATGGCCGCGGTCGTGTCACCGAGCGTCTGGGCCCGTCCCCCGGCGGGAACCATCAGACCGAGCACCAGCCCCATCCCCAACAACCCCATCACCCGTGGTCGCATCATCTCCTCCCGGACGTGGCGCCAGTGTAGCGCCCGCGGACGCGGGTCTAAAGCAGCATCCGCCTGGGCACGTGGGGGAGCGCCCGCTCAGCGCGGCCGGAAGACGAGGCAGTACTGATAGGGGAGCACGTCCGGCTCGTCGGCGAGCGCATAGCCCGCCGCCCGCATCTCCTCGACCACCTGCTCGCGCGCGAGCCGGTGCTCGAGCTCGGGGCCGACCGGCGTCTCCCGCTTCTGCCAGTCGACGACCGCCACGCGCCCGCCCGGCGCGAGCGTCCGCCGCAGGCTCCCGAAGTACGCCACCCGGTGATCGATGTGGTGGAAGGTGTCGACCAGCAGGACTAGGTCCACGGCGCCGCGCGGCAGGCGCGGGTTATCGGGCGACGCCAGGATCGGCACGACGTTGTCGGTCTTCTCCTTCTCCGCCCGCTCCCGCAGGTAGCGGACGAGCTCCGGCTCGGTGTCGACCGCGAGGACGGTGCCCGCCGCCCCGACCGCAGCGGAGAGGTAGCGGCTGAAGTAGCCCGTCCCCGCCCCCACGTCGGCGACGCGCATGCCGGGACGGATGCGGAGCGCGCGCACCACCTCCCGCGGCTTCTGGTAGGCGTCGCGGGCCGGGTCGTCGAAGACCGCCACCCACTGCTCGACGTCGGCGAAGGATCGGTGCGAGGTGGCGTCGTCCGAGGGGGCCCGGCCGAGCGGCGCCGCGAGCAGGACGTACCCCACGAGCATCGCGGCCCAGCGGCACGTCGTGTTCACGGGCTGCCGCGCTCAGAAGTGAATCGCCCGCTTGCCGACGGCGAGCGCCGCTTCCTTGACCGCCTCGGGCAAGGTGGGGTGCGCATGCACGGAGCGGGCGACGTCCTCGGCGCTGGCGTCGAACTCCATCGCGAGCGCGGCCTCGGCGATCAGGTCCGAGGCGCGCGGGCCGAGGATGTGAAGTCCCACGATGCGGTCGGTGCGCGCGTCCGCGAGCACCTTCACGCCCCCGTCGGTCTCGTTCAGGCAGCGGGCGCGCCCGTTCGCCACGAAGGGGAAGGTGCCGACCGCGACGGCGAGGCCGCGCGCCGCAGCCTCCTCCTCGGAGAGGCCGACGCTCGCCAGCTCGGGCCAGGTGTAGACGATGTTCGGGATCGCATCGTAGTTGACGTGCGCGGGCTGGCCCGCCATGCACTCGACGGCGATGACGCCCTCCTCGCTCGCCTTGTGGGCGAGCATCGGCCCGGTGATGACGTCGCCGATCGCGAACACGCCCGCCACACTCGTCTCGAAGCGCTCGTTCACCGCGATGCGGCCACGCGGGTCGAAGGTGAGGCCGAGCTCGCGGCCGCCAAGCCCGTCCGTGTAGGGCCGCCGGCCGACCGCGACCAGCACGACGTCGGCCTCGACCTCGGCGGTGCTCCCCTTGGCGGCGAGCGTCACGCGGACGCCGCGTGCCGTCCGCGCCGCGCTGCGGGCCTCGGTCTCGAGGCGGAAGGTCAGGCCCTGCCGCTCGAGCGCCCGCTGCAGCTGCGCGGCCATGCCGCGATCCATGCCGGGCAGGATGCGGTCGAGGATCTCGACCACGGTCACCGCGGTGCCGAGCCGGCTCCAGACCGAACCGAGCTCGAGCCCCACGGCGCCCGCCCCGATCACCAGCATCCGTTCGGGCACCTGCTGGAGCGAGAGCGCCTCGGTGGAGCTCACGATGCGCTCGCCGTCGAAGGGCAGGCTGCGGAGCGGCGCCGGCTCGCTGCCGCTCGCGATCAGCACGCGAGCGGCCTCGAGCGTCTGCTCGCCGTTGCGGCCGGCGACGACGACCCGCCCCGCGCCCGCCACCCGCGCCGCGCCCTCGACCCGGGCGACCTTGTTCTTCTTGAACAGCGAGGCGACGCCCTGCGTGAGGCCGCGGACGACCCGGTCCTTGCGCGCCATCATGGCCGCGAGATCCAGCTCGAGAGCGCCCACCTTGACGCCGTGGGCCGCAAGCCCGTGGCCCGCCTGGTGGTAGAGCTCGCTCGAGTCGAGGAGCGCCTTCGACGGGATGCAGCCGACGTTGAGGCACGTGCCGCCGAGCGCCGGGTCCTTCTCGACGCAGGCGACGCGCATGCCGAGCTGGGCGGCGCGGATGGCGGCGACGTACCCGCCGGGCCCGGCGCCGATCACGACCAGGTCGTAGCGATCCCCGGGCATCACACGTCCAGGAGCAGCCGCGACGGGTCCTCGAGGCGTTCCTTCACGCGCACGAGAAAGGTCACGGCCTGCTCGCCGTCGACCAGGCGGTGGTCGTAGGAGACCGCCACGTACATCATGGGGCGGACGACGATCTGGTCGTCGACGACGACCGGCCGCTTCTCGATCTTGTGCATGCCGAGGATGCCGCTCTGCGGCGGGTTCAGGATCGGCGTCGAGAGGAGCGAGCCGAAGATGCCGCCGTTGGTGAGCGTGAAGGTCCCACCGGAGAGGTCCTCGAGCGCCAGCTTCCCCTCCCGCGCGCGCGCCGCCAGGCGCTCGATCTCGCGCTCGATCTCGGCGAACGACAGCCGGTGGGCGTCGTGCACGACGGGCACGACGAGCCCCCGCTCGGTCGCGACCGCGACGCCGAGGTGAACGAAGCGCTTGTAGACGACGTCGTCGCCGCGGATCTCGGCGTTGAGGGTGGGGACCTCCCGGAGCGCGGCGATCGTGGCCCGGGCGAAGAACGACATGAAGCCCAGACCGACGCCGTAGCGGTCTCGGAACCGGTCCTTGTAGCGAGCGCGGAGGGCCTGCACGGCGCTCATGTCGACCTCGTTGAAGGTGGTGAGGATGGCCGCGGTGCGCTGCGCCTGCACGAGCCGCTCGGCGATGCGCCTGCGGATCGCGCTCATCGGCACGCGCTCCTCGTCGGCTGCAGATGGCGCCGGCACTCGCCGCAGCGGCTCGGGCGCCGTCCGTGCGGCCTCCGCGACCGCCGGTACGGGGTCGGGCGGCGCCGCGCGGCCGGTCCGCTCGAGGTAGCCGAGCACGTCGTCCTTCGTCAGCCGCCCGCCCTTGCCCGAGGCCGGGATCGCGCCCGCCTCGAGCCGGTGCTCCTCGATGAGCCGCCGGACCGCGGGACTGAGCGGGCCAACGCCGCGTGGCGGAGGCACGGCATCCTGCTCCGACGCGGCCTCCAGATTCGGGAGATGATCCAGCTTGACCGGCTCGGCCGGGGCCGGCTGCGGACGCGCCCGCTCCGCGCCGCGCGCTTCGGGCGCGGGCTTCACTTCCTCCGCCGCGCCGCCCTCCTCGATACGGGCAATCGCGTCGCCGACGGCAACCCGCTCGCCCTCGCGCCGGAGGATGCGCAGCACCCCGGCGCGCTCGGCGGGCAGCTCCATGGTGGCCTTGTCGGTCTCGAGCTCGAGGAGGATGTCGTCCGGCCGGACCCGGTCGCCGTCGCGCTTCACCCAGCGGAGGATGACGCCTTCGGTCACGGATTCGCCGAGGGGCGGGATGCGCACGTCGAAGGCCATGCAAGCCGTCAGCGAGCGAGCGCGTTCATCACCAGGTCCCGTTCCTCGGCCTGGTGGACCTTGTACGAGCCCGTCGCCGGGCTCGCCGCCTCCGCACGTCCGACGTAGGACAGCTCGCGGCCCTCGGGAAGCACGCGCCGCAGGCGGCGGTACATGGTGTGCCAGGCGCCCATGTTCCAGGGTTCCTCCTGGACCCAGCACACCTGCCGCGCATTCGGGTAGGCGGCGAAGACCGCCTCCAGCTCCTTGCCCGGGAAAGGATAGAGCTGCTCGACCCGCACGATGGCGATCGTGTCGTCGTCGCGCTCGCGGCGGCCGGCGAGGAGCTCGTAGTAGACCTTGCCGCTGCAGAGCAGGATGCGGCGCACGCGCGGCCGCTCGACCCGGACGCCGGCCTCCGGCGCGCCTTCGATCGCCACGTCGTCGATGACGGTCCGGAACGTGCCCTCGGTGAACTCGCCGAGCGGCGACACCGCGAGCTTGTGACGCAGCAGGCTCTTGGGGCTCATCACGATCAGGGGTTTGCGGAAGCTGCGGTGCATCTGGCGACGGAGCGCGTGGAAGTACTGCGCCGGCGTGGTCAGGTTGCAGACCTGCATGTTGTCCTCGGCGCAGAGCTGCAGGAACCGCTCGAGCCGCGCGCTCGAGTGCTCCGGCCCCTGCCCCTCGTAGCCGTGGGGGAGGAGGAGCACGATGGCACTCATCCGCTGCCACTTCGACTCGGAGCTCGAGATGAACTGGTCGATCACGACCTGCGCGACGTTGGCGAAGTCGCCGAACTGCGCCTCCCAGAGGACCAGCTGACGCGGATCGGCCAGGCTCACGCCGAACTCGAAGCCGAGCACGCCGTATTCGGACAGCATGCTGTCGAGGATCATGAACCGGGCCTGCCCCTGGCGGATGTGGTCGAGCGGGACGTACCGGGTGCCGCTCTCCACGTCGTGCAGGACGGCATGGCGGTGGCTGAACGTGCCGCGGCTGGTGTCCTGCCCGCTCATGCGGACGGGGATCCCCTCGAGCAGGAGCGAGCCGATCGCCAGCGCCTCGGCACAGCCCCAGTCGATCCGCCCTCCTTCCGTCATGGCCGCCCGGGCCTCCATCAGCCGGGCCGCCTTCGGGTGCGGCGTGAAACCGGCGGGGAAGCGCGCGAAGGCTGCGGCGACCTCCCGGAGGAGGTCCGCCCGGACGGCCGTCGCCGCACTCCAGTCGTCGCCCGCCCAGCCGAGGCCCTTCCACAGGCCGCCGAAGGCGAAGATCGGCTGGCGCGGCATGAAGTCGCGCGCGTACGCCTGGGCGGCGTCCATCAGCTCACGGAAGTCGGCGACCCGCCGCTCCACCTCGTCGGCGACGATGACGCCGGCCGACACGAGGCGCTCGCGGTACTGTGCCAGCACCGACGGGTGCGCGGCGATCGTCTTGTACATGAGGGGCTGCGTGAACGTCGGGTCGTCGAGCTCGTTGTGCCCGTGGCGGCGGTAGCAGACCAGGTTGATGATCGCGTCCTTCTTGAACCGCTCGCGGAAGCCGATGGCCAGCCGCGCCGCCTGCACGGCGGCCTCCGGGTCGTCGCCGTTCACGTGGAACACGGGGGCCTGGATGATCTTGGTGACGTCGCTCGGATAGCGCGTGAAGCGGTACGCCCCGGGCGGCGTGGTGAAGCCGATC
Source organism: Deltaproteobacteria bacterium (assembly GCA_005888095.1). Lineage (GTDB taxonomy): Bacteria > Desulfobacterota > Binatia > DP-6 > DP-6 > DP-3. The sequence continues at coordinate 10,687 of VBKF01000123.1, forward strand.
TGGTTGTCGATGATGACGTGGATGGTGCCGCCGACGTGATAGCCGGGCAGCTCGGACAGCCCGAGCGTCTCGGTGACGACGCCCTGCCCGTTGAAGGCGGCGTCGCCGTGCAGCAGCACCGGGACCACGCGCGAGCGCTCACGGTCGCCGTAGCGGTCCTGCTTGGCTCGCACCATGCCCTCGATCACCGGGTCGATGGCTTCCAGGTGGCTCGGGTTGGCGCTGAGCGAGAGGTGGACCTTGTGGCCCGCCCGCGTGGTGTGGTCGCGCGAGTAGCCGAGGTGGTACTTGACGTCGCCGTCGCCCGTCGCCTCGCGGGCGAGCAACGCGCCCTCGAACTCCGCGAGGATCATCTCGTACGGCTTGCGGATCACGTTGGCGAGGACGTTCAGCCGGCCGCGATGCGGCATGCCGAAGACGATCTCCTCGACGCCCAGCGTGCCCGCCTCCTCGATGAGCGTGTCGAGCATCGGGATCAGCGAGTCGCCGCCCTCGAGCGAGAAGCGCTTGGCGGTGGGGTAGCGGACCTGCAGGAACTGCTCGAACGCCTCCGCCTGGAGCAGGTTCTCGAGGACGCGGATGCGGTCCTCGGCGGCGAGCTCGGGGCGGTTCTCCGTCGGCTCCATGCGCTCCTGGAGCCACTCTCGCTGCTCCTTGTCCGGGATGTGCAGGTACTCGACGCCGAGCGTGCCGCAGTACGTGCGCCTGAGGCGTTCGATCAGCTCGCCCAGTGGAGCCCGGCGCGGGCCGCGGAAGCCGCCGCAGTCGACCGCGCGCTCCATGTCCGCCTCGGTGAAGCCGAACTCGGCGGGGTCGAGCAGCGGATGGCCCATCGGCCGCGGCTCGAGCGGGTTCAGGTGGGCGACCAGGTGGCCGAGCTCGCGGAAGGAGTGCACCAGGTCGGAGGCGTCGAGGACGCGGCCCGGGGCTGCCGCGGCCTCGATCAGGGTGGCGGGCGCCTCGCCGTTGCCGTTCGCCAGCTCGAAACCGGCGAAGAAAGCCGCCCAGCGCTCGTCGACGGAGGCGGGATCGGCCTGGTAGCGGCGATACTGCTCGGCCACATAGTCCTTGTTCGCCAGCGCCACCCCGTCCAGGCTGTACATGATGCGTCCCTTTTAGCGTCCCGCAGGCTCTCCCGCCACCCGCCGCGCCGCTCCTTCCCCTGGCCGCGCCGGCGCAGCTATCCTGCGCGCTCGAAAGGAGACACCCCATGCGGGACCTGTTTTCCATCGCGGGCAAGACGGCCCTCGTGACCGGCGGCTCGCGCGGCATCGGCCTCATGATCGCGCGCGGCTTCGTCGAGGCCGGCGCCAAGGTCTACATCTCCTCCCGCAAGGCCGACGTGTGCGACCGGGCGGCCGCGGAGCTCGCGCAGGCTGGCACGTGCGTCTCCGTGCCGGCCGACGTCTCGACCGAGGCCGGCGCGCGCGGGCTGGCCGACGCCGTCGCGGCACGCGAGCAGGCGCTCGACATCCTGGTGAACAATGCGGGCGCCAACTGGGGTGCGCCGCTCGCCGAGTATCCCGACTCCGCGTGGGACAAGGTGCTGGCGCTCAACGTGAAGAGCGTCTTTCACCTCTCCCGCTTCCTGCTCCCGCTCCTCGAACGCGCCGCTCGCCCGGGCGACCCGGCCCGCATCATCAACGTCGGTTCGATCGACGGGCTGCACGTGCCCGTCCTCGAGACGTACGCCTACTCGGCGAGCAAGGCGGCCGTCCATCACCTGACGCGGGTCCTCGCCCGCCGGCTCGCTCCCCACGGCGTCACGGTGAACGCCGTCGCGCCGGGTCCGTTCGAGAGCAAGATGATGGCCGAAACCCTGCAGCGATTCCGTGACGCCATCGTGGCCTCCTGTCCCCTCGGCCGGATCGGGGAGCCGGAGGACATGGCAGGCGTGGCAATCTACCTCGCGTCCCGGGCCGGGGCCTATCTCACCGGCGCCGTCATCCCCGTCGACGGCGGTATCTCGACCTGCGTCTGAGCGGGGATCGGAAGCGCGCCGCGTCCGCAGGGCGCGAGCACTGCACGGGCCCCGGATCCGTTACCCACTTGCGCGACCGCCTCCGAGCTGCGACATAGCGTAGCCCGGGCGCGTGCTTCCGCCCTGCGGAGGAAACGTCATGCCGACGCGTGAAGCCGTCATCGTCGCCAGCCAGCGGACGGGTCTCGCCAAGTCGTTCCGCGGCTCCTTCAACCTGACGCGGCCCGACGACATGGCCGCGCATTGCATCAAGGCCGTCCTCGGCAAGGTGCCCCGGCTCGAGCCCGGCGAGATCGAGGACGTGGTGATGGGCTGCGGCTTCCCCGAGGGCCCGCAGGGCTTCAACGTCGGCCGCAACGTCGCCGTGATGGCGGGCCTGCCGATCACGGTGCCGGGCTGCACGGTGAACCGCTTCTGCTCCTCGGGCCTCAACGCGATCGCGATCGCCGCCCACATGGTGCAGAACGAGGGCGCCGAGGCGGTCGTCGGCGGGGGGCTCGAGTCGATCACCATGCTGCAGAACGACTTCAACAAGACCAACCTCTTCAACCCCTGGCTCATGGACCACAAGCGCGCGGTCTACATGCCGATGGGTCTCACAGCCGAGGTCGTGGCCGAGCGCTACAAGGTGACCCGCGAGGCGCAGGACGAGTACGCCCTCGTCTCCCAGCAGCGAACCGCGGCCGCGCACAAGTCGGGCAAGCTGAAGGACGAGATCGCGCCGATGACGGTCACCATGGAGGTGACCGACAAGGCGACGGGAGCGAAGTCGAACAAGGAGGTCACCGTCGACCGCGACGAGTGCAACCGCCCGGACACGACCCTCGAGGGCCTCGCCAAGCTCCCGCCCGCCTTCCGCGAGGGCGGCACGGTCACCGCCGGCAACTCCTCCCAGTTCTCGGACGGCGCCTCGGCGACGCTCCTCATGTCGGCGAGCCGCGCCAAGGCGCTCGGCATCGAGCCGCTCGGCGTCTTCCGGGGCTTCGTCGTCGCTGGCTGCGAGCCCGACGAGATGGGCATCGGGCCGGTCTTCGCGGTCCCGAAGCTCCTGAAGCTCGCGGGCCTCCGGCTCGACGACATCGACATCATCGAGCTGAACGAGGCCTTCGCCTCGCAGGTCGTCTACTGCCGCGACCGGCTCCACCTCGACCCGGCCAAGCTCAACCCGAACGGCGGCTCGATCTCGATCGGTCATCCCTACGGCATGACGGGGTCGCGCATGACCGGGTCGATCCTGCTCGAGCTGCGCCGGCAGAAGAAGCGCTACGGTATCGTCACCATGTGCGTCGGCGGCGGGATGGGCGCGGCGGGGCTGTTCGAAGCGGCACGCTAACGGGCGAGAGGCCCTGCATGCGAAAAGGAGGAGCCATGCCGGAGAGCGTCTACAAGGTGATCGAGCTGGTCGGCACCAGCCCCGACTCGTGGGAGAAGGCGGCGTCGGCCGCCGTCAACAAGGCGTCCAAGACGCTGCGCGACCTGCGCATCGCCGAGGTCGCCGAGCTCGACCTGCAGATCGAGGACGGCAAGGTGCGCGCCTATCGCGCCAAGGTGAAGGTCTCGTTCAAGTACGAGGACTGATCCGCCCCGCGGACGGGCGCCAGGGCGGCCGCCGCGCGTGGCACGGGAAAGGAGGTCCGCGATGTGGAGGAGATCCCTGCTCGCCGTCCTGGCCGTCGTCGTCGTGGCCGTCCCGTCGAGTGCTGGCGGCCCGGAGCCCAAGACCGACGACGAGAAGACGCTCTACGCTCTCGGCCTGGCGCTCGCCCGCAACGTCGGCTCGTTCAACCTGACCGAGAAGGAGCTGGATCTCGTCAAGGCCGGCCTCACCGACGGGGTCCTCAACCGCAAGCCCCAGGTCGACATCGAGACCTTCGGCCCGAAGATCCAGGGGCTGGCTCAGGCGCGCGCCGCCGCCAGCGCCGAGGTCGAGAAGAAGTCGAGCCAGGCCTTCCTCGAGAAGGCGGCGGGCGAGAAGGGCGCGACCAAGACGCCCTCCGGCCTCATCATCTCCGAGATCAAGCCGGGCACGGGGGACTCGCCCAAGCCCACCGACACGGTGAAGGTCCACTACCAGGGCACGCTGACCGACGGCACGGTGTTCGACAGCTCCATCAAGCGCGGCGAGCCGGCGACTTTCCCGCTGAACGGCGTCATCAAGTGCTGGACCGAGGGGTTGCAGCTCATGAAGGTGGGCGGCAAGAGCCGTCTCGTCTGCCCCTCGGACATCGCCTACGGCGACCGCGGCTCGCCTCCCACGATCAAGCCCGGCGCGACGCTCGTCTTCGAGGTCGAGCTGCTCGAGATCGTGAAGAAGTAGCGAGCGAGGCGCGGACTTTTTTCCCATCTTCATCGAATGCCGCTCCCGGCGGCGCACCGGGAGTGGTATCCGGTGACATGGCCTCGATCGGCGTAACGGAGCGCTCGGCGGACTCGCGGGCGCTCGCCTACGCGGGCCTTTCGGTGTCGACGTTCGGATGGGCGGCCGCCTTCATCGCCGGCAAGGTCGCGCTCGCCGACATGACGCCGCTCTCGGTCGCCGTGTGGCGCTACGCGCTCGCCTCGACGGTCCTGTTGCCCTTCGCCGTGCGGCAGCGGCCCGCACAGGGCGTCGGGCGCGCGGCGGCGCCCCTCGCGCTCATGGTCGTCTGCGGCGGCGTCCTCTACCCGTGGCTCTTCCTCCTCGCCCTCGCGCACACGAGCGCCACCAACACGGCGCTCCTGATCGCGCTCAACCCCGTCTTCACGCTGCTCCTCTCGCCGCTCATCGGCGAGCCGCTCGATCGGCACCGGCTGGGCGGCGTGTCGCTGGCGCTCGCCGGGGCCGCCGTCGTCATCACCGCCGGCGACACGCACCGCCTCCCGGGACTGTGGTTGCAACGGGGCGATCTCCTGGCCGTCGCCGCCGCGGGGTGCTGGGCGCTGTTCAACCTGGCCTCGCGCCCGGTGGTCGCGCGGCTCGCCCCGGCCTTCACCAACTGCGTGGTGTACGGGCTCGGCGGCCTGGCGCTTTATGGCCTCGCCCGCGGCGACGCTCCGTGGGCTCAGCTCGCCGCGGCCACCCCGGCGGCGCGGGGCGGGGTCGTCCTGATGGCGCTCCTCTCCTCCGTGATGGCCGGCCAGCTCTTCCTGGTCGGCGTGCGTACCGTCGGCGTCGGCCGGACGGTCGTGTTCGTCTACCTCGTGCCGGTGCTGACGGCCGTCCTGTCGACGACGCTGCTCGGCGAGCCGTTCCGCCTCGCACAGGCGGTGGGCGGCTCGGCGGTCCTCGGCGGCGTCTACTGGACGACGCGGGGGTAGCCCTGCTGCGGGTCGGGCTCGCCGTGTCGCTCACGGGGCCCCTCGCGCCGATGGGAAGCTGCGCGCGGCGCGGGCTCGAGCTCTGGGCGGACGAGGCACGGGCCGCTCGCCGAGCCGTGGAGCTGGTCGTGCGCGACGACCGGAGCGCCGCCCGGACCGCGCGCGAGCAGGTCGAAGACCTGCTCCGCCGGGTCGATCTCCTGGCCGGGCCATACTCGAGCGGACTCACGCGCGCGGTCGCGCCGATCGCCGAGGCGCACGGCGTCGTCCTCTGGAACCACGGCGGCGCGGCGGACGACATTCACGCCCAGCGACTCCGCGCGCCCGTCGGCATTCTCACGCCGGCGAGCCGTTACTTCGAGCCGGCGCTCCGCTGGATTCCGGACGGCCCCGTCCTCGTCCTCTGCCGGCGCGCGAGCGGCTTCTCGGCCGCCGTCACTGCGGGCGCGGAAGCGGCGGCGCGGCGCCAGGGCCGTCCGGTCCGCATCGCGACGTATTCCGCCGCCGACGCCCTCCGGCGGTTCGTCGCGCGTCTCGCCGCCGAGCCGCCCGCCTTGCTCCTCGCCGCGGGGCGATTCGAGGACGACGTCGCCCTCGCCGGCATCCTCTCCCACGGCGCACGACCGCCGACCGTGCTCGTGGCCGCTGGCGTCCGACAATTCGGAGAGGCACTCGGCGTGGCGGCGAACGGCTTCGTCGGACCAAGCCAGTGGCAGGCCGGCGCCGACGTCGTGCCGGACCTCGGGTCGTCGGCAGCGCACTTCGTCCGCCGCTTCACAGCGTGCTTCGGGGTCGCGCCCGACTATGCGGCCGCGCAGGCGTACGCGGCCGGCGTCGTCATGAGCCGCTGCGTCGAGCTGGCAGGCACGCTCGACCAGGAGAGGCTCCGCGCCGCGGCGGCGACGCTCGACTGCACGACGCTCTTTGGGCGCTTCCGCATCGACCCCGTGACGGGGCTGCAGACGGGCCACGAGATGCTGCTCGTCGAGTGGGTGGAGGGACGGCGGCGGGTTGTTCCCGTGTGACTGGAGAGCCGCGTCTAAGGCTCGGGCCTCGCCAACCGATGGAGCGCGATCCCCGCCGCCGTGGCGACGTTCAGCGAATCGACGCCCGGCACGATCGGGATGCGGAGGTGGACGTCGGCCGCCGCGCGGGCCGCCGCGCTGAGGCCTTGGCCCTCCGCGCCGAGGAGCAGCACGAGCCGCCCCGGCACCGGGCCGAAGGAGCTGATGTCGACGGCGGCCCGGTCCGGCGTGAGCGCCGCGATCCTGAAGCCCGCGGCCCGCAGCCTGGCGAGGCCTGCCGGCCACTCGAGGACGCTCACGAAGGGGGTTTGCAGCGCCCCGCCCATCGAGACTCGCAGCGCACGCCGGTAGAGCGGATCGGCGCAGCCCGGACCAAGGAGCACACCGTCGGCGCCGAACGCCGTCGCGTTCCGCAAGACGCCCCCGACGTTGTCCGGGTTCGTGACGCCCTCGAGCGCGACGAGGATGCGGCGGCCGTGGGGCTGAAGCAGCACGTCGAGCCCGAGCTCGGCCGGACGCTCGCCCGCTGCCAGGCAGCCGCGGTGGAAGTGGAAGCCGACGATGCGCTGGAGCGTCTCCGGTCGTGCGACGTAGACCGGAACGGTCGATCTCTCGAGCGCGAGGCCCGCGAGCGCGGATGCAGTCCCGAGCACGGAGCGCACCCGGAAGCGCGGCGCCGCGAGCAGCGTCCCGACGATCAGCCGCCCCTCGGCGATGAAGGCCGCCCGGCGCCCCCGGCGGCTCGCGGCGGGGAGGTCCCGGTAGTCCGCGAGCCGCGGATCGTCCGGGTCCTCGATCGGAGATCTTGAGCCACACGCTCTTCACCTGCGTGTACAGGTCGAGCGCATAGCGTCCGAGCTCCCGCCCGTAGCCGCTCTCCTTGTAGCCGCCGAAGGGCGCTGCCGGGTCGAAGACGTTGTAGCAGTTGACCCACACCGTACCGGCGCGCAGCGCACGCGCCACCCGGTGCGCCTTGCTCACGTCGCGCGTCCAGATGCCGGCGGCGAGCCCGTAGGTCGTGTCGTTGCCCTGGAGCACGGCGTCGTGCTCGTCCTTGAACGGGATCACCGAGACCACCGGCCCGAAGATCTCCTCGCGCGCGATCTTCATGTCGTTGCGGACACCGGTGAAGACCGTCGGCTTCACGTAGTAGCCCTTCTCGAGACCCTTCGCCATGTTCCGCTCGCCGCCGATCAACGGCTTGGCGCCTTCCTTCTTCCCGATCTCGAGGTAGCCGGTCACGCGCTCGAGCTGCTCCTGGCTGACCAGGGGTCCGATCCGCGTGTCGGCGTCGAAGGGGTTCCCCTGCTTCATGCCCGCGGCGCTCTTGGCGAGCTTCTGCGCGATCTCGTCGTGCATCTTCTGCTCGACGAAGAGCCGCGTGCCGGCGCAGCAGACCTGCCCGGCGCAGAAGAAGACGCCGAGGAGCGCGCCCTGCACCGCCGCCTCGGTGTCGGCGTCGCTGAAGATGATGTTCGGCGACTTGCCCCCGAGCTCCAGGGACACGCGCTTGAGCGTCGCGGAAGTCTCCCGGTGGATCTCCTTGCCGACCTCGGTGGACCCCGTGAACGCGATCTTGTCGACCATCGGGTGACGGACGATCGCGCGCCCGGCGGTCTCGCCGAAGCCGGGGACGATGTTCACGACGCCGTCGGGGAGCCCCGCCTCGAGCAGCAGCTCGCCCAGCCGGAGCGCGGTGAGCGGCGTCTGCTCCGCGGGCTTCAGCACGCTGGTGTTGCCGCAGGCGAGCGCCGGCCCGAGCTTCCACGCCGCCATGAGGAGCGGAAAGTTCCACGGGATGATCTGCCCGCACACGCCCACCGGCTCGCGGAGGGTGAAGTTGAAGAAGGTCTCGTCCGAGGGGTTCGTCTCGCCGTAGATCTTGTTCACCCAGCCGGCGTAGTAACGGAAGGTCGCGGCCGCGGCCGGGATGTCGACGTGGCGGCTCTCCATGAATGGCTTGCCGTTGTCCAGGGTCTCGAGCTGCGCCAGCTCGTCCGCGTGCGCCTCGATCAGATCGGCGACCTTCAACAGGAAGCGCTCGCGCTCGTTCGGCGGCGTATGCGGCCATGGGCCGTCATCGAAGGCGCGCCGCGCCGCGCGCACCGCCCGATCGACGTCTTCTGGCCCCGCCGCAGCGACGCGAGCCAGCACCTCGCCCGTGGCGGGGTTCGGTGTCTCGAAGGTCTTCCCCGACGCCGCCTCCACCCACTTGCCGTCGATCAGCATCCTGCGCACCGGGGCGGAGACGAAGCGCTCGACCTCTGACTGCAAGGACACGGCGGCTTGCATGGTATGACCCTCCGACGCGAATCCTAGGACCGCCCGCTGGGCGGGTCAACGGAGGGCGGCGGTGGGGGGGCTCTGGGGTGCACCCACGCAACGCCCAGGCATTCCGCGCAGGGTTTGACTCTCTTCACCCTCTTGGAGGAATATCTAATGGATGTCGTTTCAGCCCCCTCGCTTCCCCGCCGTGCGTCCCGCGCGGGCGGCGAGGCCTGTCCTGTCCGTCGGCCGGCGGGTTCTCGTGAACTGTCCGCGCGACGAAGGGCGTGTGGCGTTGACCGACGCCTTCGGCAATGGGGGCGCGGGGAGCCTGCCCGACGGCGCCGAGGTCGAGATCCTCGCCTGGCGGCCCCGAGGGCCCAGCGGTGCGCGCTACCAGGTGGTGTCCACGCACGACGGGCTCGAGGGCTGGGTGTCCGCCGACCATTTGCGTGCGCCCGCGGCGCTCGGGCGGCCCTCTCCGGAGCCGACGCCGGTGCCCGCAGCCGATCCACCCCGCAAGTTCGGCAGGCGACGCTGAAGAGAAGACCAGGCTCTCCGCGTGATGTCCCGCCGTACTTTGTTCCAGGGGTCGCCTGTGGCTCCGCAAGCTGCTACGCTTCCTCGAACTCGACTCTAGAAGGAGACAACCCATTTCATCCACGATTTTCGTCGGCAACCTGTCCTTCGACACCACTGAAGAAGAGCTCCACGCCGTGCTCGCCGAAGTCGATCCCGCCGTGCGGGTGCGGCTCGGGAAGGACCGCGTAACCGGTCGGCCCCGCGGCTTCGCGTTCGCCGAGTTCAGCGATCCCACGCGCGCGGCCGACGCCATCCGTCGTTTCGACGCGTTCGAGCTGCGCGGCCGACGGCTGCGCGTCAACGACGCCGACGACAAGCCGCCGGCGCGTGCGCCGCGTCCGTTCGTCCCGCAGGCCGCCGCCTCGGCCCCCGTCGCGCTGGAGAGCTTCGAGGAGCCGAACTACCGGGCCTTCAACCGCAAGGGCGGAAGTCGCCGCGGGCTGCGCGCCAAGAAGCGCAGCCTTCGCTAGGCCATCGGCCGGGTTCTCGGAGCAGAGGGGCGGGGGGGAGATGCTGATTCTTGCGGTGTTCGTGGGACATTGGGTTCTCGCTGCCTTCTTCCAGTCGAGCTTCCATCATCGCTACGCCTCCCACCGCATGTTCACCATGAGCCGGCGGACAGAGCGGATGTTTCACGTCCTCACCTACGTCGTACAGGGTTCGTCGTACCTCTCGCCGCGGGCGTACGCGATCCTCCACCGCGAGCACCACGCCTACAGCGACACCGCGCGCGACCCGCACGCTCCCGGCTTCTTCTCGAACGTGCTCACGATGATGTGGGCCACGGCGGAACGCTACGCCGCGCACGTCACGCGCAGGTCGTCGCCCGAGGCGCGCTTCCTCGGCGGATATCCCGACTGGCCGGGGCTCGACCGCCTCGGCTCATCGTGGGGCGGCCGCATCGCCTGGGGCACAGTGTACGGCGTCCTCTACCTCTGGCTCGCCACGGCGTGGTGGCAGTTCCTCCTCCTGCCGATTCACTGGCTCATGGGCCCGGTGCACGGCGCCATCGTGAACTGGTGCGGCCACCGCTACGGCTATCGGAACTTCGGGACCTCGGACGCGTCGCGCAATTCGCTTCCTGTCGACCTGGTGATGCTCGGCGAGCTCTTCCAGAACAACCATCACCACGCCGCCGGCCGGCCCGATTTCGCGTCCCGGCGTTTCGAGTGGGACCCGACCCACGCCGTGCTCCGACTCCTGGCCCGTATGCGCGTCATCCAGTGGCGGGCCGACGTTCCCGCGCTTTCCGCCGCGGCTTAAATCAGCGAGGGTCTCCGCGCCGCGCCACGTTCGCCACGACCTCGGCGAGGCGCTGGATCCCCTCGGCGATCTCCTCCGGCGTCAGCGCGCAGAAGGGCAGCCGCAGGAACCGCTCGCCGTCGGCCGGTTCGGGGAAGAAGCCCCGTCCGTCGCTCAGGTTCAGCCTCGCGGCGGCGGCGCGGGCGCGGAGGTCCTCGGCCCGGACACCTGCCGAGAGTGCGAGCGAGAGGAAGAAGCCGCCCTCCGGCTCGATCCACGCCGCATCGGCGAGGCAGCGCCGCATCGACGCGCACGCCGCCTCCAGCCGCGGACGGTAGAGCGCCCGGAGCCGCTCGAGCTGCGGCTCGAGCAGACCCTGGCGGCAGAACTCGTACACCGCCGCCTCGCCGAGGAGGTTGGGCGTGATGTAGGTATCCTCGGCGGCCTTGGCCAGGCGCGCCACCAGGCGCGCGTCGCCGATCAGGTAGCCGACGCGCACGCCCGGCGAGATCTGCTTGGTGAAGGACGACATGTGCAGCGTGCGGGCCGGGATGAGCTCGTGCAGCGACACGACCTCCGCGCCCCGGTAGCGAAGCGGACGATAGGGGGCGTCCTCGAGGATCCAGAACCCGTGCTCCGCGGCCAGCTCCGCGACCCGCCGCCGGGTGGCGAGCGTCGCCGTCGCGCCCGAGGGGTTCTGGAAATCGGGAATGGTGTAGAGCAGCCGGGGGCGTGCGCGCCGCACCGCGGTCTCGAGCGCCTCGAGATCGAGCCCCTCCGCCGTGATCGGGACGCCGGCGATCCGCGCCCCGTGCCGGCGGAGGAGCGTGAGCGTGCGGTCGTAAGTCGGGGACTCGACGAGCACCGTGTCACCGCGCTCGAGCAGCGTCCAGCCCAGCAGGTCGATGAACGGCAGCGAGCCATTGCCGAGCAGCACCTGCTCGACGGCCACCCCGTGGCGCGCCGCCAGCCACTCGCGCAGCGGCAGGAACCCCGCGCTCGGCCCGTACTGCAGGACCTGGACCTTGCGCTCTCGCAGCACCGCCGCCACGCATTCGGCGAGCTCCGGGGCGGGGAACGCTTCGTCGGCCGGGACGCCGCGCGTGAAGTTGATCGTGCGGTCGGCAAGGCTCATGCGAGAGATCCTTGTACCTCGTCCCGCGCCGCGCTGCGAGCGGCGCTCGACGGTCGTCGAGTCGCGCTACGTCGCGCGTCGCTCGAGCGCATCCACCCGCCGCTCGAGTTGCGCCAGCCGCTTCAGGTCGGCGGTGCGGCCGGTCACGATCGCCTTGGTCAGCCGATCGAAGCGGCCGTTCAGCCGCTCGAAGTTGCGGTTCATGCGGTCGTTCTGCGCCGCGACCACCCGGACGAGCCGCGTGAGCACGTCGACCGCCTGGTCGAGCCGGGCGTTCGTCTGGTCCAGACGGGCGTTGGTCTGATCCAGACGGGCGTTGGTCTGATCCAGACGGGCATTGGTGCCCTGCACGGCCTCCTCGACCGCTTCCATGCGTCGCTCGAGCCGGCGCAGCCGCTCGTCGGTCAGCCGAACTATCCGGCCGTCGTTGTTCCCCGCCGCCACGGCGACAGTATCGCCGCGGTGCGGCCGAGCGTCAACGGACGAACGTGCTTCCGATCAGGTATCGAGCGGCGTCACGTAGGCCGCCGTGATGCCGCCGTCGACGAGGAAGGTCGCCCCGTTCACGAACGACGACTCGTCCGAAGCCAGGAACAGCGCGGCCGCCGCAACCTCGCGGGCTTCCGCCAGCCGCCCCATCGGGATGTGGACCATCCGCCGCTCGCGTGCCGCGGGATCGGCGAGGAGCGGGGCGAGCAGCGGTGTGTTCACCGGACCGGGGCAGAGGGCGTTGGCCCGGATGCCGCGGCGGGCGTACTCGACGGCGATCTCGCGCGTGAGCGCCAGCACGCCGCCCTTCGAGGCCGTGTACGCGCTCTGCGACGTCGCCGAGCCCACGACGGCGACGAACGACGCCGTGTTGATGATGGTCCCGCCGCCGGCCCGCAGCAGCGCGGGCACGCCGTACTTGCAGCCGAGGAACACGCCCTTCAGGTTGACGGCGATCACGCGGTCGAAGACCGCCTCGTCGGTGTCGACCACCGAGCCGTCCGCGTCCGGGAAGATGCCGGCGTTGTTGAAGAGGACGTGCAGCGCGCCGTAACGCTCCTCGGCGAAGCGGACCATGGCGGCGACGCTCGCCGCCGCGGTGACGTCGGCGGCCGTGAAGGCGGCCATCCCACCGGCGGCCGCGACCGCCCGCACGGTCTCCTCGCCCGCCGCGCGGTGCGCGTCTGCCACGACGACGCGCGCGCCCTCGGCGGCGAACGCCAGCGCCGCCGCGCGCCCGATGCCCCCTCCCCCGCCGGTGATGACCGCCGTCCGTCCCGCCAGCCGTCCCGCCATGGTCATCAGTATTCTTCGCTCGCGTTCATGCCCGCTCGAGGTACCGCCGCCGTTCCCACGACGTCACCGTCTCGTCGAACTTCCGCTGCTCGGTGCGCGCGAAGTGGACGAGGTGCTCGACCACCTCGGCGCCGAAGGCCTCGCGGAAGAGCGCCGAGCGCTCGAACTCCGCGGTCGCCTCCGGCAGCGAGCGGGGCACCTGCGGCAGGCCCTCGGCCTTGTAGACGTCGCCCGTGAACATCGGCGGCGGCTCGAGGCGGCGCGCCAGCCCGTCGAGGCCGGCCGCGAGGGTGGCGGCGAAGACGAGGTAGGGATTGGCGTCCGCACCCGGGATGCGACACTCGACCCGCAGCGAGCGGCCGTGGCCGACGACGCGGAAGCCCGCGGTGCGGTTGTCGTACGACCAGGCGATCCCGGTCGGCGCGAACGACCCCGCCTGGTAGCGCTTGTAGGAGTTGACGTACGGCGCGAAGAGCAGCGTCGACGCCCGCGCGTGGGCCATGAGCCCGCCGAGCCACCAGCGAAACTTGTCCGAGACGCGCGCGCGCGCGCCGGGGATCGGACCCTCGCCCTCGAACAGCGGCGTCGTGCCGTCGGGCGACCAGAGGCTCGAGTGGACGTGCATGGAGCTCCCCGCCCAGCGCTCGTCGAGCTTCGCCATGAAGGTGAGCGCCAGGTTCTGCTGATCGGCGATCTCCTTGGCCGCCTGCTTGTAGAGGACGTGGCGGTCGGCCATCTCGAGCGCGTCGGCGTAGCGGACGTTGATCTCGTGCTGGCCAGGACCCCACTCGCCCTTGGAGAACTCGATCGGCACGCCCGAGGCCTCGAGGTGATGGCGGATGGCACCCACCAGCGGCTCTATCTTCCGGCCCTGCATCGTATGGTAGTCCTCGAGGTACCAGCCGAAGGGCTCGAGGTCGTGGAAGTGCTTGCGCTCGGCGCCGGCGTAGGAGTCGCGCAGCACGAAGAACTCGAGCTCCGAGGCGGTCATGACGCGCACGCCCGCGGCGGCCGCGCGCTCGACCTGCCGCTTGAGGATGGTGCGCGGCGCCACCGCCACGAGCGCGTCGCGTTCCTCCTCGACGACGTCGCACAGGACGATCGCCGTGTGCTCGAGCCAGGTCGCGCGGCGGAGCGTCGAGAGGTCCGGCACGCAGCGCACGTCGCCGTAGCCCTTCTCCCACGAGGCGAAGCGATAGCCGGGGACGGGATCCATCTCCATGTCGCAGGCGAGGAGGTAGTTGCAGGCGTGCATCCCAATGCCCAGCACCTCGTCGCAGAAGTAGCGACCGACGATGCGCTTCCCGACGAGGCGGCCATAGAGGTCGGGAAAGACGGTGAGCACCGTGTCGACGTCGCCCTGCGCGACGAGGTCGCGCAGCTGGTCGGGGGTCAGGATCGGGCTCCGGCGGAGCATGGCGGCCATCGGGGGCCGATGTAGCACGGAGGGCAGGCGCACGCCACGTTCGAGGGCCCGACGGCTTGACACGGGCCAGTCGTCGAGCAGATCTCTTGATCGCTGACTTCGCTCCTGCTCGCCGTGACCATCGTCGCCGCGGTGTGCTCCGTTGCGATACGCCGCTGGCGCCGGATGCGCCTCCGACGGGCGGCGGCCACGCGTGCCGGCTCGTCGCCCGAGCGCGCGATCACCATCCGCTCGTACGCCGAGATGGACGAGCATCTCGTCCGGCGCTGGTGCGCGTGCGGCGGCTACCTCGAGCGGAGCGGCGAAGGCACGCGCGAGACCGACGGCCGTCGGTTCCGGGTGGCGCGGCTCCGCTGTCAGGAATGCGAGGCGGTCGACGAAGTCTTCTTCGACACGACCGAGCTGCTGCACTGATGCCTCTCCCGCGGACCGGTCGCACGGGCTTCCCGCCCGGCCCGCACCTGCGCTAGAGACCCCCCATGGGCACGATCGCCGCCCGAGCGGCCGGCGTCCTCAGGCGGGTGTTCGCGCCGCTCGACGTGCCGATCACGTTCCGCCTCTGGGACGGCACGACGGCGCGCGTCGGGCAGGGAGACGGCGGCTTCACCGTCGTCCTTCACTCCCGCCGCATCTTCTGGCGCCTGATGCTGCGACCGACGTCGCGCCGTTTCGGCGAGGCGTTCATCGCCGGCGAGGCGGACATCGAGGGCGACATCTTCTCGGTCGCGGCCGCAGCCAACCGGCTCGAGGCGCTCCGGCTGCCGCTCGGTACGCGGCTCGCGCTGCTCGCGTCACTGATCCTCCCATGACGACGCACGACGTCCTCGTGGTCGGCGGTGGGCCGGGCGGCAGCACCGTCGCCTGGCGGCTCGCGCGCGCGGGGCTCCGGGTGCTCGTCCTCGACGCCGCCACCTTTCCGCGCGTCAAGCTCTGCGCCGGCTGGGTGACGCGGCGGGCGCTCGCCGATCTCGAGCTCGCGCCCGACGCCTATCCGCGCACGATCCAGCCCTTCGCCTCGGTCACCATCGCGGTCGACGGTCGCGAGCACGAGACCCGCTGGGACGAGCCGGTGAGCTACGGGATCGTGCGTGCGGAGTTCGACACGTTCCTGCTCCGTCGAGCCGCTGGTGCGGGCGCGGAGGTGCGCGAGGGCGTCCGCGTGCGCGCGGTGCACGAGGCGGGCGCGGCCGTCATGGTCGAGGCCGGCGCGGAGCGGTTCACGGCGCCGCTCGTGGTCGGCGCGGGCGGCCACGGCTGCCCGGTGGCTCGCGCGCTCGGCGACGTCGACGCCGCAGCGCAGGTCGTCGTCACGCAGGAGAGCGAGACGCGAATCGGCGCCGAGCGGCTGCGCGAGCTGACGGCGCGTCACGGCACGCCCGAGCTCATCGCCGAGCCCGACTTCCGCGGCTACGGGTGGTACTTCACCAAGGGCGACTTCCTGAACGTCGGCGTCGGCGCGCTCGGCGGCCTCGCGATCCGCGAGCGACTCGCCCGCCTCCTTGCCCGGCTGCGCGGCGACGGGCGGCTGCCGCCCGACCTGGCGCTCACGCCCTTTCGCGGGCACGCGTATCGCGTGCGCCGCGGCCTCCCTCGCCGGCTCGCTGGCGAGCGGTTCGTGCTCGTGGGCGACGCCGCCGGCCTCGCCCGCGACGTCTCGGGCGAAGGCATCGGCCCCGCCGTCCGGAGCGGGCTCCTCGCCGCCGAGACGATCCTCGACGGCCGGCCCGCGAGCTACGCGGAGCGTGTGGCCGGGACTTTCGGCCGTCCGGAGCACGGGCTCGCGCGCCTGACGCGGCACCTTCCTGAGTCCATCATCGTCGCCTTCGCGCGGCTCGCCTGTACGCGCCCCGGGCTCCGCCGCCGTCTCGTCCTCGAGGGCGCCTTCGGGATGGGGTGAGCCATGCGACGCTGGAGGACCAAACGCTCGGACCGCCGCGCCATCAGCTTCCACTACGACGTCTCGAACGACTTCTACGCGCTCTTCCTCGATAAGCGGATGGTCTACACGTGCGCCTACTACCGCCGACCCGACGGCGACCTCGACCAGGCGCAGGAGGACAAGCTCGACCTCGTGTGCCGCAAGCTGCGCCTCGCGCCGGGCGAGCGCCTCCTCGACATCGGCTGCGGCTGGGGGAGCCTCGTCATGTGGGCCGCCGAGCGCTACGGCGTCGAGGCGCACGGCGTCACGCTCTCGGCCGCGCAGGCCGAGTGGGCCGGGAGCGCGATCCGTCGCGCGGGCCTCGAGGGCCGAGCGCGCGTCGAGCACCTCGACTACCGGGACCTCCCGGCGGGGCTGCGCTTCGAGAAGATCGCCGCGGTCGGCGTCATCGAGCACATCGGCATCCGCAACTACCCCGCCTACTTCGCGCGCGTCCACCGGCTGCTCCAGCCGGGCGGGCTCTTCCTGAACCATGGCATCACGCACGAGAAGCACTGGCGGCGGACCAGCCAGACCGAGTTCTTCGAGCGACACGTCTTCCCGAACGCCGAGCTCGACAACGTGAGCCACACGCTCGACGCGCTCGAGCAGGCGCGCTTCGAGATCCTCGACGTGGAGGCCCTCCGCGCCCACTACGCGCGCACGACGCGGCAGTGGGTCGAGCGCCTGCAGGCGAACGCCGAGCAGGCGCGGGCGCTCGTCGGCGAGCGCGTCTACCGGACCTGGCTCCTCTACCTCGCGGCCTCCGCGGTGTCGTTCATGCAGGGCTCGATCGGCCTCTACCAGATCGTGGCCACGCGGCCCGACCCGGCGGCTGCGACCGCGGTGCCCGCCACCCGCGAACCGATCTATGCGCGGGCGGAACAACCAGCCCTCGCGCGGGCCTCCTGAGGCGGCTCAGGGCGGCATCCCCATCTCGCGCCGCAACGCCTGGAACGCATCCGTCCGCCGCCCCGCCCGATCGCGCACGACCAGCGGCGGGTGCACGGCCGTCGCGCCGGGCTCGCCTGCGCGGCGCATGCCGTAGACCGAGAACAGCGCCGCCTTCCCCTCGCGCGGGACGACGTCGAGTCGCGCGTCGACGCCGAGCCCCGCGGCCTCGGCCGCGGCGAGCACACGCTCGACCTGTGCCGCCGCCTGGCAGACGACGAAACGGCCGCCCGGCGCCATCCAGCGCGCCGCGGCGACGCAGTAGTCCTCGATTCCGCCCCGGATCTCCAGGTGGCACGGCCCACACTGGACGCGCGACGGCGGCGTCGCGCTGCCCGGGTGGAGGTACGGCGGCGTCCCGGCGACGAGGTCGAAGGCCGCGGGCGGCAGCAAGCCCGGGTCGCGCAGGTCGCCGAGGACGACGCGGCAGCGGCCGGTCGCGCCGTTCCATGCGACTGAGCGCCGGGCGAGCGCGACGCTCATCTCCTGCGCCTCGATGCCGACGGCGCGCGTCGCGGGGAACCGCCACGCCAGCAGCATGAGGACGGCACCGATGCCGCAGCCGAGGTCGAGGACCGTTCGGGCCGGGGCCTCCTCGAGGAGCCGGGCCGCGAACCAGGCCGTCACGAGGTCGTCCAGCGACCAGCGATGCCCGTCGAGCCGCTGCAGGATCCGCCAGTCGCCCGCCAGATAGCAGAGGTCCTCGCCGGGACCGGGACCTCCCACCCCCTGCGGGCCCGCCGGCGGTGGCCCCGCCGCCCGCCAGCCGTCCGGCCGGCGGGCGGCCCGGATGATTCCCGCCTGGTTCACGCGCGCGGTTCCCGGGCGGCAGCGGCCCGTGCGACGGCGGTGACGACGTCGATCGGCTCCACCGGCTTCGTCAGGTGGACGTCGAAGCCGGCGGCCATCGCTTTCTGCCGCTCCTCCGTGCCCGCGAGCGCCGTCACCGCGATCGCCGGGAGCCTCGATCCGACGGCGCGCTCCATGGTGCGGACCTTCTGGATGAGGGTGAAGCCGTCCTCGTCCGGCATGACGAGGTCGGTCACCAGCACATCGGGCCGCCCCGACTCGAGGCCCGCCAGGGCCTCCTGCACCGACGCGGCGGGGATCACGTCTGCCCCGAATCGGGTGAGCAGGGTCGTCAGGAACTCGCGCGCGTCGGGCTCGTCCTCCACCACGAGGACGCAGAGACGCTGGAGCGTGGAGGGCTCGGGCGCCGGCCGGGCGATCTCGACCGCCGGCGCCGCCGTGTCCTTCACGGACTCGACGTCGAGCGGCAGGCGGACCGTGAAGGCCGCCCCGCGGCGCACGCCGTCGCTCCGCGCCTCGATGGTACCGCCGTGCATCTCGACCAGGTGGCGGGCGATCGCGAGGCCGAGACCGAGCCCGCCGTGCTGCTGCGCGATCGAGGGGTCCTGCTGAAAGCGTTCGAAGACGTGGGGCAGGACGTCGGGGGCGATGCCGATCCCCGTATCCCGCACGACCAGCTCGGCGCTCGCTCCCGCGCGCCGGACGACCACCGTCACCCGGCCGCCGTCCGAGGTGAACTTGATCGCGTTGGTCAGCAGGTTCTCGAGGACCTGCTCGAGCCGAATGGCGTCGCCCCGCACCGGGACGACGTCCGCCTCCCGCTGGACGTCGAGGGCGATCCGCTTGCCCTCGGCCGCCCCGCGCACGAGCTCGACGGCCGCGTGCGCGATCGAGCTCAGGTTCACGCAACTCAGCTCGACGCTCAGCTTGCCCGACGCGATGCGCGTCACGTCGAGCAGGTCCTCGATGAGCCGGGTCTGGGCACGCGCGTTGCGCTCGATGATCTCGAGCGTGTGGTCGATCTTCGCCGGCTCGACCAGTCCCCGGCGCAGCATGTGCGTCCAGTGGAAGACGGCGCTCAGCGGCGAGCGCAGCTCGTGCGAGAGCGTCGCCAGGAACTGGTCCTTGGCCCGCGTCGCCGCCTCGGCCTCGGCCCGCGCCCGCTCGGCCTGCAGGCGCGCCTGCTCGGCGTCGATGCGCGCGCCCTGCTCGCGGATCAGGACCGCGTCACGCTCCCGTTCGAGCTGCTTCCGCTCGGTCACGTCGCGGCAGATCGCTCGCACCCCGACCACCTGCCCGCGGCCGTCGCGGATGATCGACGGGCTGGTCTCGAGCCACCGCATCCCGTGCAGCGTCCGGACCTCGAAGACCGTGGCCGGCACCGGCTCGCGCACGGCGTGGGGCGCGCCGAGGAGGCTTCGGACCTCGGCGTTGACCGGATGCTCGGAGAGACAGTCGCCGCTCGGCCGCCCGAGCAGCTCCCCCGGCGTCACGCCGAAGCAACGCGCGAATGCCGGGTTCACGTAAGTGAACCGCCCTGCCTGATCGGTCGTGATGATCAGCTCCGGGGCCTTCTCGGCGAGGTCGCGGTAGGCGTCCCGCGACGCCTGCAGGGCCCGGCGGCTCTCGAGCTCGTTCCGCCGGTGCAGCAGCGCCGCGCGCAGCGCGCGCGCCGTCCCTTCCGCGATGCCGAGGGACAGCAGCGAGCCAAGGACGATCCCCGTGACGAGCTCGATGCGCGGTACGTAGAAGGTGAGAGACGGCGTCGCCGCGAGCCAGGCGGCGGTGGTCGTGACCTGGAGCACCAGCGCAGGGAGCCAACCCCAGGCGAAAAAGAGCGACGTGGCCAGGTAGAGCATCAGGAGCACGAAGGCGAGCACGTCCCCGTCGGCGCCCACTGCGGCGAAGAGCGCCGTCTCCGCGATGCCCAGCAGCACGCATGAGGTCGCCACGATCGGCAGGACCCGGCGCGCCTCGGGGTGGGCGCGACACAGGACCGCCGCGGCAAAGACGATCGCCGCGGCGACGACCAGCGCGAGCAGCGCGTCGCGCGGGGTGAGGAGCGACTCGACGACCAGGACGGCGTGCCAGCCTGCGGCGATCCCGAGCCAGCACAGCGCAAACCGCGGCAGCTGGCGGACCGCCACCCGCCGGCGAGCCGCCGCACGCACCGGCGCCTGGTCGTCGGTCCACCGAACCGCTTCGGCGTGCGGCATTCCCCTCCCCTCGCCTGGATCGAGCCGGAGCATACTGCCCCCATGCAGGCCCTCCGGGCAAGCGCCGCGAAGCAACAAAGGTGCCGCCCCAGCGCAGCGCGTCACGCCTTTCTAGATCGCGCGGGCGCGCGGCGGCGGGCAGGGTTGCAGCTCGGGGGATGACGACCGTCGCGGGGCGGCGGTCCGACCTTCGGGTAGCCCCGCGGCCGAAGTGGGGAGGACTAATGGCCCGCGTTCACCAGCGCCGCGACCGTGAACCAGTCGTCGGTGATGCCCGCCTGCTCGCCCTGGTTGAAGTACCAGCCCTGCTCGCCCGGGAAGCGCAGGCTCGGCAGCGAGACCTTGGTCGCGTGCTCGAGCTGCATGTCGACCATGACGATGGCCGGCGCGAAGATGCGCTCCTCGGGATACTCGATCGCGCCCGGGAGGATCTGCTTGCGGATCGCGACGTCGTTGATCCAGATCTTCCAGAGCTCCCCCGACCGGTCGTAGATGTCGCTGTACGGGATGCCCCAGGCCTCCTTGTCGATGAAGAGGACGCGCTTGCCGAAGGCGTACTGCGGCAGCTTCGAGACGCCTTCGACCACGTGCACGCGCCTTTTCTCCCACACGTCGTCGAAGGCCCAGTCGACCTTCTCGTTCCATTTCACCGGGAAGTGCTCGCCGTGCACCATGGCGAGCAGGTCACGCTCCCCCAGATACTTCCAGTCCATCCAAGCGACTTGGCCGGCGTAGCCGCCGTAGCTGTCGACGTCGGTGTCCTGCCCGAAGAGCGCGTCGGAGCGCTGCGCGGTCGACAGGCGGCGGATGCGGCGCAGCGCGGGCAGGTAGAGCCAGGCGTCGTCCTGCTTGGCGAAGTCGAGGTACCGGTTGCTGACGAAGCCGACCCCCTTCACATCGTACGGCTCGAGGATCGGGTAGAGGCCCTGCTGCAGCTCGTAGCCCGCCGGGTTGGGGGTCTTCTCGGGCTTCGGGTCGACGTAGAGCCGCCCGATCCACCACAGACGGCGGAAGTGGTCGAGGAGGAAGTGCCGCTCGACGCTCATCGGCCCGTGGTCCGCGATCGTGCCGGTGTCGGCGTCGAAGTTGCGCGCGTCGAGGTCGTCGGTCGCGAAGAAGTTGTGGTTGTAGTTCCACATGATCTTGATCGCGAGCTGGGGGTCGTTCGGCTGCAGGTTCGGGAACGGCAGGCCCGCGACGTAGTCCTTGAGCGAGAGGCCGTCGGCGCCGAGCCGCACCTGCTGCGAGTACTTCTCCGTCGCCTCCTTGTAGGCCTGCGGCCAGATGATGCGCCGGGTCTCCGTCACGGTGAGCGGAAAGCCGTGGCGGATGCACCACTCGAGGCCGGGCGACACCAGGTCCTTCACCCGCTCGACGTTCTCGGCCGTGATCCGGTCGCCGGGCGCGACGTCGGCGTGCGCGGCGCACGCGAGGACCGCTGCCGCGAGCACCCCGACGCGCCAGGGAATCCGTGAGCTCAGCAACCGCCTCCGAAGGTCTCTGCCATGCTCGCCTCCGCGCCGTAGAGGTCCACAGCCGGACGGCGAGCGCAAGCCGGTGGCATTGAACGTCGCGGGATCGCTCGGTAGGAGCAGCGGCCATGCCGGCCGACCCGGGGAGCTTCGCGCTCCTCGCCGCCCTCGTGCTGGTGGCGGCCATCCTCTACTCGTCGGTCGGCCACGCGGGCGCCTCCGCCTACCTCGCGGCGATGGCGCTCTTCGGCGTGCGCCCGGCCGCCATGAAGCCGGCGGCGCTGGTCATGAACATCGTGGTGGCGAGCGCGGGTACGGCCCGATGGTGGTCGGCCGGGCTCGTGCCGTGGGAGCTGCTCTGGCCGCTCTGCGCGGGCTCCGTCCCGGCCGCGTTCGCGGGCGGCGCTGTCGTGCTGCCGGTCGAGGTCTATCGCCGCGTGCTGGCCGTGATCCTGCTCGGCGCCGCGCTGCGCCTCTGGTTTCCGGCCCGCGCAGGGCAGCTCCGGCCGGCGCCTGGACCCGGCGTGCTCGTCGCCCTCGGCGCCGGCCTCGGGTTCCTCGCCGGGCTCACCGGCATCGGCGGCGGCATCTTCCTCTCGCCGATCCTCATCCTCGCCGGCTGGCAGGATCCGAAGCGGACGGCGGGCGCCTCATCTACCTTCATCCTCGCCAACTCGGTGGCCGGCCTCCTCGGCCACCTGACCGGCGCGCGGGACGTTCCGCCGGGCACCGGCCTCCTCGCCGCGGTGGCGCTCGTGGGCGGCCTCTACGGCTCGTGGCTCGGCGCGCGGCGGCTGCCGCCGCTCGCGCTGCGGCGATTGCTCGCTGCCGTCCTCCTCATCGCCGGCGGCCGGCTCGCGCGCGGCGGCTGAAGCCCGCGCGTCGGTGCGACGAGCGGGCATGCTTGCGGACTCGGGATGCCCCGAAGCTCGATCGCGGAATCCCTGCAGAGCTTCGCCATGGAGTCTATCTCGAGGCACGCGCATGGCCGGCGAGCGCGGCTTGGCATGCTTCCGGCAATTGCGGCCAATCGAGCCGGGGCTGGTGAGGAACGTGTCGCACGTCTGCATGCCCGTGGGGTCGACGAGGCCGCGCCTCGCGCGCGCCTGGTTCGTGGTGCTCCTGCTGCTCGGCCGTACCGCCGCAGCGGAGACCGACGGGGTGCTGGCGTTCACGCCCGACGCCGACACCTACGTGCACGCCCGCGCGCGCGGTCGGAGCTTCGGCACCGCCCGGCGGCTCTGGGTGAGCGACGCGCCCGCGCGCCAGTCGTTCCTGCGCTTCACGGTCACCGGCATCGGCGCGCGCGCGGTCGGGCAAGCCGTGCTGCGCCTCACGGTGGGGCCGGGGCGGCGCGCCGCGAGCAGCACCGGGGGCAGGGTCCGCCTGGTCACTGACAACGGCTGGACCGAGGCGCGTACGACGTACAACACGCGGCCGGCGGCCGGCCCGGTGCTGGCGCAGCAGGGGGCCGTCAGGGCCAAGCAGGCGGTGGACTTCGACGTGACCGCGGCGGTCGTCGGCGACGGCACCTACAGCTTCGCGCTGGATAGCCCGGCGCGCGACGCCGTCTGGTACCGGAGCCGACAGGCCCGGAGCGGACGTCCCGAGCTCCGGGTGGTCCTCGCTCCACCCGAGCCGAAGCCGGAGGTGCTCGGCGTCGAGGACCTCGGCTTCGGTCCCGCCATCGAGCCCGACGACAACAACAAGGCGACCGCACAGAAGCCCGAAAGCAAGCTCTGGTACGACGACGGCACATGGTGGGCCACGCTCTTCGAGCCCGGCGCCGGCGCGTACCGCATCCACCGGCTCGATCCCGCCACCGACACCTGGATCGACACGGGGACCTTCGTCGACGAGCGCCCGATGAGCCGGCAGGACGTCCTCCCGGACGGCGGCAGGCTCTACATGGTGTCGCGTTTCGACGGGACCCCGCCCGTGAGCCGGCTCCTCCGCTTCACCTACTCGCCCGCCTCGCGCTCGCACGTGCTCGACCCCGGCTTTCCCGTGAGCATTCCCGGCGGCGGGACCGAGTCGATGACGCTCGCCAGGGACTCCGGCGGCACCCTCTGGATCGCCTACACCTTGAACGACCAGGTCTTCGTCGCGACCACGCTCGGCAGCGACCTCGACTGGAGCGCACCCCTCGTCGTGCCGGTCGCGGAGGGAACGACGGTCAGGCCCGACGACATCGCCGGGGTGCAGCGGCTGCAGGGCGGCATCGGGGTCTTCTGGAGCAACCAGCTCACCGACAAGTTCTACTTCGCGGTGCACCGTGACGGGGCGCCGGCGGCGGATCCGGCGGCGTGGCAGCTCGAGATCGCCGCCGCCGGCGGACGCGTCGCCGACGACCACTTCAACCTGAAGCTCGCCTCCGACGGCCGCCTCTTCGCCGCGGTGAAGACCAGCCACCACACTCCGAGCTCGGCGCTCATCGGTCTGCTCGTCCGCTCGCCGGCGGGCGTCTGGTCGCCGCTCCACGAGGTCACCGACGTCGCCTCCAACCCGACGCGGCCGCTCTGCGTGCTCGACGAGGCCGCGCGCCGCGTGTACGTGTTCTACTCGCTGGATCAGTCCGCCATCTACTACAAGACGAGCGACCTCGATTCGATCTCGTTCCCCGACGGCCCCGGCACGCCGTTCATCGTGAGCACGCTCGCGACCGACATCAACAACCCGACCAGCACCAAGCAGAACGTCGACGCGAGCACGGGTCTCGTGGTGCTCGCCTCGAGTACCGAGCGCATGACGTACTGGCACCGGCGGATCGATCTCGCGCCGCCGGTGAGCACTCGTTGACGAGCCCGTGCCGACACAGTAGCCGGAGCGGTGGACATGACGCGACGGCGACGGCGCTGGCTCGTGGCGCTCGCCATCCTGGTCGTGCTGCGAGCGGCGCTCCCCGCCGGCCTGCGCGTGCTCCTGGCCTCGCAGGCCGGCAAGCTGCTCCGGGCGCGCGTCGAGATCGGCGACGTGGACCTCGCGCTCCTGCGCGGCGCGATCGCGCTGAAGGACGTCGTCGTGCGGCCGGGTGCGACCGCGCCGTCGTCCGGCCCCGACTCCGGGCCGCCCCTCGTCGCGTGGAAGCGGTTCGCCGTGAACGTCGCCTGGCTCCCGCTCTTCCGCAAGACCGTCGAGCTCGAGAGCGTGGAGCTCGACGAGCCGCGCCTCGCGCTCGACCGGCTCGCGAGCGGCGAGATCAACCTGATGGCGCTCGTCCCGAAGGGCGATGCGCCAGCCACAGAGCCGGTGGAAGGACAGGCACCCGAGCGCGCGCCCGCCGGAGCGGAGGGCGCGGGAGCGAAGGCGAAGGCCGCCTGGGGCGTCGGCGTCGACTACCTGGCGCTGCGCGGGGGACACATCCGCTTCCGCGACTTCGCCGTGCGCGGGGTCGAGCCTGTCGACGTCGCCCTGCCGACCATCGAGGTGCGCGACGTGGCGCTGCGGCCAGGGATCTACGGCCGCCCCGCACGCGCTCACCTCGACGTGCGGGTGGACGAGGGCCGGCTGCGGATGAACACGCAGCTCCGGCTCATCGCGCACGGCGTCGCGGTCGCGACCAGCCTGCGCGCGCGCCGGCTGCCGGTTCGCCGCACCCGGCTCTACGTGCCGAAGGTGGGCTGGCGCGAGCTCGCGGGGGAGCTCGGTGCCTCGGTCGTGCACCGCTTCGCGACCGGCGGCCGCCACGAGGTGCGCGGGACGGTCACCCTGGATGACGTGGCGGTCCGCGTGCCGGGCGTCGAGGAGCCGGCTCTGAAGTGGAAGCACTTCGCGGTGAGCGTCGATCCTCTCGACCTGCTGGCGCAGCGCGCCGCGGTGGCGAGCGTCGAGCTCGCCGGGGCGTCCGTCTTCGTGCGTCCCCGCGGCGGCGAGCCGCTGCTGGTGGCCGCACGGGCGCCGAACGGCGGGACGCCGCCGGCGGGCACCGGCGAGCCGGCGAGCTCACCCGCAGCGGACGCGAAGCCGTGGCGGTGGTCGGTCGCCTCGCTGCGCGTGACGGACGGCCGCGCGCGCGTGCTGGCCGGCGACGCCCCCACCGACGTCGGAGTCGAGCTCGAGGCACGCGGGCTGAGCGGCGACGGCGACGAGCCGGCTCCGGTGAGACTCGCGCTCCGGCTGGGCGACGGGTCGCTCACCGCCGAGGGAGGACTCCGCGTCGGCCGGCCCGGCTTCGCGGGCTCGCTCACGCTCGACAAGCTCCCGCTCCCCGAGCTCGCTGCGCTGCCGGGAGCGCTGCCGCCGAACGTCGTTCAGAAGGGTGTCGTCAGCGCGGAGCTCGGCGTCGCGGCCGGCTCCTCCGCTCCCGTGCCCGGCGACGTGCGGGTGCAGGGGAAGATCACGGTCACTGATCCGTGGGTCGCGGCCGCGGACCCGGAGGAGTTCGCGGCCGGCTGGTCCGCGCTCGACGTGGGCATCGACGAGCTCGATGTCCCGGGGGTGCTGGGCGGAGACACGACGACCGCGCCTCAGATCGGTGTCCGTCTCGCGGCCGTGAGTCTCGTCGAGCCCTACGTACAGCTCACGCGCACGCCGGAGGGGCTCATCCTCCCGCCGCTCTCGACGGCGCCGGCGAGCGAGGCGAACCCGGCGGCCGCCGCGCCGGAGCCCGCTCCACCCGGCGCGCCCGCCGTTCAGCCGGTCGGGCCTTCCGGCGACCTCGCGGTAGAGTCTCTCCGCCTGACCAAGGGCCGCATCTTCGTGACGGACCGCACCGTGAAGCCTTTCTTCTCGGGCGGCCTCTCGCCCCTCGACATCGACGTGACGCAACTCCGCTGGCCCGCGCTCGCGATGGAACACGTGCGCGTGGAGGCCACCTCGGCGACGCGCGGGACGCTTCTCGTCACGGGGGGCTTCTCGCCCGCGGGCGGCCAGATCGAGGTGAACGGCAAGGACATCGCCCTCCAGCCGTTCAATCCGTACGCAACGGCCTACTCGCCCTACAGCATCTCGAGCGGTGGGCTGGTGGTGACGACCAGGGCGCGCTTCCGCAAGGGCCGGTACGACTCGACCACTGCCCTGAAGCTCCTCAAGTTCGACCTGGGGGGCAAGGAAGGCGATACGCTCTTCGCGCAGCAGTTCGGCATCCCCCTCAGCGTAGCCCTGGCGCTCCTCAAGGATCTGCAGGGCAACATCGGCCTCGACGTCGCGCTCGCCGGCGACGCGCAGGGAACGCGGTTCGGGCTCGCGAGCGTCGTCGGCCAAGCGCTCCGCAAGGCGCTCATCGGCGCGCTCGCGTCGCCGCTCAAGCTGGTGGGGGCGGCGTTCGGAGGCGGCGCGGGCGAGAGCCTGGCGCCCGCCCCGATCCCCTTCCGGAGGGGCCGCGCCGAGCTCGCGGCAGGCGCGGAGGGGGCGGTGGCGGCGCTGGCGCGCCTGCTCGCGAGTCGGCCCGGCCTCGCCGTGACGCTCGACGCGGCGCCGAGCGTGGAGGATGTCCGCTGGCTCCGCGAGCAGGCGCTGCGCGAGGAGCTGGCGGCGCCGCAGGGCGTCCTCGGCTCCGTGCGGAACCTCCCCCAGCGCGGTGCCCGCGACCGCATTCGCACGGCGCTGGAGGCGCGCGCGCACGACGCGAAAGGCGAGCTCGCGACCGAGGACGCGGCGACCCTCGAACGGTGGTTGAACGAGCGCCCCGCGCCGACGCCCGAGCGGCTGCGAACGCTCACGGCCGAGCGCATGACGCGCCTCCAGGCGGTCCTGCGGGAGCAGCACGGCATCCCGTCCGAGCGCGTGGTCCGCCGCGATCCCAGCGCCGACGTGGCCGAGGGTGCGCCCGCCGTCCGCTTCGAGATCGGCGCGGCGAGCGCAGTCGCCAGCGCGCAGTGAGCCGCGGGCCCCTCCCCCAACGTTGTGTGACTGCCTGGACCCTTATATATTCCTAATATGGGTACTGTTGCATTCAGTATTGACAAGGACACGCTCTCGCTGCTCGACGAGCTCGTGTCCGGGTCCTCTCCTCCTCGGAGCCGCTCATCGGTGGTCCGAGCCGCCATCCGCGATCTCGCCTTCAGGGAGCGCCGGCGTCGGACGGAGGCGCGGGAGGCGGAGGTTTTGCGGAAGCACCGCAAGCGGCTTGCGCGACAGGCGCGAGCGCTTGTCGCGGCGCAGGCACGCCCGTGAGACGGGGCGAGATCTACCGCACTCGCGAGCGAGTGGCCGAGCGCGGCGACAAGCCGGGATTTTACGTCGTCGTCTCCCGGAACTTCATCGCGCAGCACGACGCCGTGGCGACCGTCGTCTGCGCACCGGTCTACGGCGAGGTCCTCGGCCTCAGCACCGAGGTCACCCTCGGCCCGGACGACGGACTGCCGCGCAGCTCGGCGGCCCGCTGCGACTTCCTCACCCTGATGTTCAAGAGGCGGCTCACGGACTTCGTCAGCACGCTCGCCCCGGCCAAGGTAGCCGACCTCGACCGGGCACTCGCCAGCGCCCTCGAGCTGCCACTCCCCGCCTAGCGCGACGCGTGCGGCCGCGCCCGCTCGATGATCCGGCCGAAGTCCAGCCCTGCCGGCAGCGTCCCGAACGCGAGCCCGCGGTCGCCGTCCAGTCGCGAGACGCAGAACGCCTCGGCCACTGCCGGGTCGCCGTACCGGACGAGGAGCGACGCCTGGAGCGCCACCGCCATCCGCTCGACGAGCCGGCGCGCGCGCGCCTCGATCGCCTCCGAGCGGCCGAGATCCTGCCGCAGGTTCTCCACGAAGAGGTCGAGCCGCCGCTCGTCGCCGCCCGCCTGCCCGATCTCGCCGAACAACGCCTCCACCGACTCCGGCTCGCGCGCCATGGCGCGCAGGACGTCGAGGCAGATGACGTTGCCCGACCCCTCCCAGATCGAGTTGAGCGGCGCCTCGCGGTAGAGGCGCGGCATCATGGACTCCTCGACGTAGCCGTTCCCGCCGAGGCACTCGAGCGCCTCGGCGACGTGCATCGGCGTCCGCTTGCAGACCCAGTACTTGATCACCGCCGTCGCCAGCCGCGCGAAGTGCCGCTCGCGCTCGTCGCCGCCGTCGTAGGCGCGTGCGAGACGCATCATCGCGACGGTCGCCGCCTCCGACTCGACGGCGAGGTCGGCCAGCACGTTCTGCATGAGCGGCTGGTCCACGAGGCGGCGGCCGAAGGCGCTGCGGTGGGCGGCGTGGTGCGTTGCCTGCGCGACGGCCTGCCGCATGGTCGCGGCCGCGCCGATCACGCAGTCGAGGCGGGTGTGGTTCACCATCTCGATGATGGTCGGGACGCCACGCCCCTCCTCGCCGACCAGGCGCGCCCAGGCGGCGTCGAACTCGACCTCACTCGAAGCGTTGGACCGGTTGCCGAGCTTGTCCTTGAGCCGCTGGATGTGGAAGCGGTTCCGCGTGCCGTCGGGCAGCCAGCGCGGCAGGAGGAAGCACGACAGACCGCGCTCGGCCTGGGCGAGGACGAGGAAGACGTCGCACATGGGCGCCGAGCAGAACCACTTGTGGCCGGTGAGCTCGTAGGCGGCGCCGGGACCCGGACGGCCGAGTGGCCGGGCGCGCGTCGTGTTGGCGCGCACGTCGGAGCCGCCCTGCTTCTCGGTCATCGCCATCCCGCAGAGGGCGCCTGCCTTCTCCGACGCCGGGATCGGCCGCGGATCGTAGGTCGTCGACGTGAGACGCGGCTCCCACTCGGCGGCGATCTCGGGCACGACGCGCAGCGCGGGCACCGCCGAGTACGTCATCGAGATCGGGCAGCCGTGGCCCGCCTCCACCTGCCCGAGGACGTAGAACAGCGCCGCCCGGGCGGCGTGCGCGCTCGGGCGAGGCTCCCGCCACGGGAGCCCGTGCAGCTCGTGGGCGACGGACAGCCGCATGAGCTCGTGCCAGGCGGGGTGGAACTCGACCTCGTCGATGCGGTTGCCGTAGCGGTCGTGGGTGCGGAGGACGGGCGGATTCGCGTTGGCGAGCCGCCCCCAGGCGAGCGGCTCGCCGCCCGCGATCGCGCCGAGGCGCTGCACGCGCTCCTCCGCCCACCCCGCGCCCTCGCGGCGGAGCGCCTCGACCAGCACCCGGTCGGTCGTGAAGAGGTCGTAGCCCTGGAGGGGCGGGGGCTGGTTCAGAACCTCGTGCGTCGGCATGACGAGCCTCCTCGCGCCGGGCAGATCATTCCTCCCCGCATACCCCGCCCGTACCCTTGCGCCAAGCAGCGGGCGGTCAGATCAGGAGCAGCACACCGTCACTGAGCAGGGCACTGATCGAGGCTGAGGACGACCCGGCCCGACACCGCGACGTCGACGTGTCCGAACGGATCGAACGCGAGCGGGAGCTGCGCGCCTCTCGGGCTGGTGTCGTACTCGAGCTGGCCGTCGTCGTGCTTGGCCTTGACGCGGATGGTCCCGCGCTCCACCCCGTCGACCAGCACGGAGTAGAGCCCCGGCGGCACGTCCTGGATCTCGACGTGCACGTTGTGGTCGCAGTCCGTCTCGACGCGCAGCCGGCGGGTCCCGGTGGCCGTCGAGATCACGCCGCAGTTCAGGAGCGACACCTGGTCCTCGAAGATCGTGCAGTTCGCCGGCGCCGCGACCGTGGCGGTCGCCCCGACGATACCGATCGTGAACATCACGGCTGCAGCCAGCGATACTCTCATCATCGAGTTCCATGCGGACCCTAGACGCCTCCGCACGGCTTCTCCATTCGGAAAATCCCCTACGGGTCTTCCGTTGCGTACTCTTTCCCCGCGCGGAGGGGTCGAGCTATACGACCGCCATGGCAGAGACGGCGTCCTTCCGGCAGCGGTACGGCGAGTGGGCGCTCGTGACCGGCGCCTCGGCCGGGATCGGCGGCGAATTCGCCCGCGCGCTGGCCACGCGCGGCATGTCCTGTGTGCTGACCGCGCGCCGCGAAGATCGCCTTCGCGCCCTCGCGCGCGAGCTCGAGGAGACCTGCCGCGTCGCCACCCGCGTCGTTCCTGCCGACCTCGCCGCTCCCGACGGCGCGGACCGGCTCGCCAACGCCGTCGCCCGCCTCGAGATCGGCGTGCTCGTCAACAACGCCGGCTTCGGATACGCGGGGCGCTTCGAGAAGCTCGCGACCGACCGCCTGCGCGCCATGGTCCAGGTGAACTGCATGGCGCCGGTCGTGCTCACGAGCCGGCTTCTCCCGGGCATGCGTGCCCGCGGCCGGGGCGCGATCATCGTCACCGGCTCGGTGGCCGGGCGCCAGCCGCTGCCCCTGCACGGCGTCTACAGCGCCACCAAGGCCTTCGACCTCTTCCTTGGTGAGTCGCTGTGGGCGGAGCTGCGCGGCAGCGGGATCGACGTCCTCGTCATCGAGCCGGGCTCGACCGCCACCGAGTTCCAGGACGTGGCCGGCGAGGTGGCGCATCGCGGCGAGCCGCCCGAGAAGGTCGTCGCCGTGGCGCTCGCCGCGCTCGGCCGGCAGCCCTCGGTGGTGTCCGGCTGGATCAACTGGGTGACCGCCAACGCCTCCCGCTTCCTGCCGCGTGCGGCGACGGCGCGGGTCGCGGAGTGGGTGATCGCGCGGCAGACCCCCGCGGAGATGCGATAAGAGACATCATCCACGTCGACATGGACGCGTTCTACGCGTCCGTCGAGCAGCGCGACGACCCCGAGCTCCGCGGCCGCCCCGTGCTCGTCGGCGGGGATGCACGCCGCGGCGTCGTGACCTCGGCCTCGTACGAAGCCCGGCCCTTCGGCATCCGCTCGGCGATGCCGATGGCCGAGGCGGTCGCTCGCTGTCCGCACGCCGTCGTCGTCCGTGGCCGGATGGACCGGTACGTCGCGGTCGGTCACGAGCTGCGGGCGATCTTCCACCGCTTCACGCCGCTCGTCGAGCCGCTCTCGCTCGACGAGGCCTTCCTCGACGTGACCGCGAGCGTCCGGCTCTTCGGGCCGGCTGCGGACATCGCTCGCCAGATCAAGACCGCCATCCGGGCCGAGACCGCGCTCACGGCGAGCGCGGGCGTGGCGCCGAGCAAGTTCGTCGCCAAGATCGCGAGCGACGTCTCGAAGCCGGACGGGCTCCTCGTCGTCGCGCCCGAGGACGTGCGCGACTTCCTCGCGCCGCTGCCGGTGCGCCACGTGTGGGGCGTCGGCCGCGTGACCGAGGCCGCCCTCCACCGCCTCGGCCTGCGGACGATCGGCGACCTCGCCGCGGCCGACCCGCGCCTCCTGGCGCGTCACTTCCGCGGCGGCGCCGCCGAGCTCGTCGCGCTCGCGCGCGGGATCGACGACCGCCCCGTGCGGCCCGACCGCGAGCCCAAGTCGATCGGCGAGGAGGAGACGTTCGCCCGCGACCTCGCCCGGGCGGAGGTGGCGCCCCACCTCCTCGTGCAGGCGGAGAACGTCGCCCGGCGGCTCCGGGCCCGCGGTCTCCAGGCGCGCACCGTGGCGCTCAAGGTGAAGCTCGCCGCCCGCGCGCGCGCCGGCCGCTTCCCGACGCTGACCCGCCGTTACACGCTCGCCGAGCCGACGGCCGACGAGTCCGTGCTGTTCGCCGTCGCCCGCAAGCTGCTCGAGCACGTGGACCTTGGCGGCCGTCGCGTGCGGCTCGCAGGGCTGGCTGCGGCGAACCTCGTCCCGGCGGCGCCCGAGCAGCTCGCGCTGTTCGCCGCCGCGCGCGAGTCGGCCACACGGCGCGCCGCGGCCGCACGCGCGGTCGACGAGCTCGCGCGGCGCTTCGGCGCGGACGTGGTGCGGCGTCGGCTGCCGCGCGAGGGATGAGGCCGGGTACCCGGAGGTCATTCGTGCGGACGCCTCCCTTCGCGCTATAAGAGCTGCGTGGACCCCGAGCTCGACCGGAGCCTGCAGCGTTTTCGCCAGGCGCTCGAGGAGCGGTTCGGAGACGACCTCATCACCCTGGCTGTCTTCGGCTCCCGGGTACGAGGGGAGGCGAGGCCGGAGAGCGATCTGGACATCCTGCTGGTGATCCGGGGCCTCCCGCGCCAGCGCTTTGCGCGGCGGCGGCTGGTGAGCCCGCTCGCCCATGCGGTGGGCGACTCGTTCGCGGAGACGGTCTCGACGATCCCGCTCACGCCGGAGGAAGCGAGCCGCGTCAAGCCCTTCTACCTCGGCATGCTCGACGGCCACCGCCTCCTGGTCGATCGCGGCGGATTCTTTCGCGGTGTTCTCGACCGGCTCGAGCGGCGGCTCGAGGAGCTCGGCGCGCGCCGCCTCGTCGATGAGCTCGGCAATGCGTACTGGGACCTGAAGCCGGATTACGTCCTCGGTGAGGACATCGTGCTGTGACGACGCGCAAGATCGCGCGCGACTATCTCGGCAAGGTGGAAGCCCGCCTCGATGCCCTCCGGCTCTTCCTCGGACGCGGCCGGTACGACGACGTCGTGCGGGAGGCACACGAGGCAATCGAGCTGCTGCTCAAGGGTGCCCTGCACTTCGTGGGCATCCTCTTCGAGCGTTCGGAGGCCGAGGAAGCCATCCGCGCCGTGGAGCGTCTGCTCGGCCTCTACCGAGTCCTGCTCGACACCGCGAAGGACTGAATGCCTCGCGTCGTCGTCGCACCCGATGCGGCCACCCGGCTCGCCGTCGCCGCCGAGTGGCTCGCGGCGCAGCCGCTCGATGCCGAGGTCCTGGTCGTCGGGCCCACGTGGGAGGCGTGCGACGACCTCGTCCGGAGCGCGGTCGTCCAGGCGCGCGCGCGTTTCGGCACCGTCCGGCTGACCCTCGATCGGCTGGCGGCACGCCTCGCCACCCCGGTCCTCGCCGCCGACGGTCGCGTACCCGCGGGCGGGCTCTCGGTCACCGCCGTCGCAGCGCGGGCCGTCCATCTGCTCCGCGCCGAGGACGCGCTCCGCTACTTCGCCCCGGTCGCGGGACGGCCCGGCTTCCCGGCGGCGGTCGCCCGGACGCTCGAGGAGCTCCGCATGAACGATGTCGGCCCGGCGGCGCTCCGCCGCCTCGGTGCGAGCGGAGCCGATCTCGCCGCCCTCGCCGAGCGCGTCCAGCGCGAGCTCGCCGCAGCGCGGCTCGCGGACCGGGCGCTCGTCTTCGAGGCCGCCCGCGGCGCCCTGCCGGACGCGCGGCTCCCGGCCGCCATGCTCTTCCTCGACGTACCGCTCGCCAGCGTCCGGGAGAGGGAGCTCGTCGCGGCCCTCGCGCGCCGCGCGCCGGAGGTCCTCGCCACGGCGCCGCGGGGCGACGCGCGCACGATCGCGCAGCTCGAGGCCGCTCTCGGCTGCGCGGCCGAGGCGGCCCGCCCCCGGCGGCGCAGCGGCTCGCTCGGCGCGCTGCAGGAGCATCTCTTCGAGGACTCGACGCCGCCGCGAGCGGGGCTCGACGAGACCGTCACCCTGCGCTCCTGGCCGGGCGAGGCGCGGGAAGCGGTGGAGATCGCGCGCGCCGTGCAGGCGGCCGCCGCCCGCGGCGTCCCCTTCGACCGGATGGCGGTCCTCCTCCGCTCGCCCACCGACTACCGCGAGCATCTGGAGGAGGCCTTCCGGCGGGCGGCCATCCCGGCGTTCTTCGCGCGCGGCACGAGGCGGCCCGATCCCGGCGGGCGCGCGCTCCTGGCGCTCCTCGCCTGCGCGGCCGAGAAGCTCTCGGCGCGGCGCTTCGCCGAGTACCTCTCGCTCGCGCAGGTCCCCGATCCCGACCGGCCGGCGGACCCCGAGCCGCGCTGGGTCCCGCCCGAGCCCGACCTGCTGCCGACCGCGCCGGCAACCGAGCCCCTCGACGATCAGCTCCCGCCCGATCCCGACTCGGCCGCGGTGGTCGCCGGCAGCCTGCGCGCGCCGTGGCGCTGGGAGCGCCTCCTCGTCGACTCGTCGGTGATCGGCGGCAAGGAGCGCTGGGCGCGCAGGCTGGCCGGGCTCGAGCGCGAGCTTGCGCTCCGCCGGGCGGCGATCGCCGGCGAGGACGAGCTGCGCGCCGCCGCGCTCGACCGCCAGCTCGCCGACCTCGCGCACCTTCGCGACTTCGCACTGCCGCTCATCGACCGGCTCGCCGCGCTGCCCGCGCAGGCGACGTGGGGCGAGTGGCTGGGCCAGCTCCGCGCGCTCGCCACGGCCGCGCTCCGGAGCCCGGACGCCGTCCTCGCCGCCCTCGCCGAGCTCGAGCCGATGGCGCCGGTCGGCCCCGTCGACCTCGACGAGGTGCAGCTCGTCCTCGGCCCGCGGCTCCGCGAGCTGACCGTGCCGCCTCCTCGCCGCCGCTACGGCGCGGTGCTGATCACCGCGGCGGAGGCTGCCCGCGGTCTCGCCTTCGACGTGGTCTTCGTCCCCGGCCTCGCCGAGAAGCTCTTCCCGCGGAAGATCGTGGAGGATCCCATCCTCCTCGACGGCGAGCGCGAGACGCTCGGCGTCCCCGCGCTCACCACCCGCCACGCGCGTGGCGCGGCCGAGCGCCTCGCGCTCCGCCTCGCGATCGGCGCGGCGCGCGAACGGGTCCTTCTCTCCTATCCGCGGATCGACGTGGAGCAGGCGCGGCCGCGCGTGCCGTCCTTCTACGGCCTCGAGGCGCTGCGCGCCGCCGAGGGCGCGCTTCCCGGGTTCGAGGAGCTCGGGCTCCGCGCCGAGCCCGAGTCGGGCGGGCGCCTCGGCTGGCCTGCGCCGAAGGAGCCGGAGAACGCGATCGACGAGGCGGAGTACGACCTGGCCCTGCTGGCGCCGCTCCTGACCGCCGATCCGGAGACGACGGCGGGCACGGCGAGCTACCTGCTGACGGCCAACCCCCACCTCGCCCGGGCGCTGCGCGCGCGCGCCCGGCGCTGGCTCCGCCGCTGGACGCCTGCCGACGGGCTCGTCGATCCCGACCCGCTCGCTCGCGAGGCGCTCGCACGCCATCAGCTGGGCGCGCGCTCCTTCTCGCCCACGGGGCTCCAGCACTTCGCCCTCTGCCCGTACCGCTTCCTCCTCCAAGCGATCCATCGCCTCGAGCCGCGCGAGGAGCCGGCAGCGATCGAGGTCCTGGACCCCCTCACGCGTGGCGCGCTCTTTCACGACGTGCAGTTCGAGGTGCTGAGCGAGCTGCGTGCGGCGGGCCTCCTTCCCTACCGGCCCGCCGACCTCGAGCGGACGCTCGCGACGCTCGACGTGGTGCTCGAGCGGGTGGCGGCGCGCTATGCCGAGGATCTCTCGCCCGCCATCCCGAGGGTGTGGCAGGACGGCATCGAGACGATCCGCTGCGACCTCCGCGAGTGGCTCCGGCGTGCGGCCAGCGCCGGCGACGGCTGGGTGCCGCACAAGTTCGAGCTGTCCTTCGGCCTCGCCGACCGCGACCGGCCGAACGCGGACCCGGCCAGCGTCGGCGACCCGGTCAGGGTACTCGGCGATTTGACCCTCCGCGGCTCGATCGACCTGGTCGAGCGGCACGCACGCGGCGCCGTCCGTGCGACCGACCACAAGACCGGCAAGGCGCGCGCGGCCGACGGGGTGGTCATCGGCGGCGGACAGGTCCTCCAGCCGGTGCTCTATGCGCTCGCGCTCGAGCAGCTCCTGCCCGAGCCCGTCGAGGGCGGCCGCCTCTATTACTGCACGGCCGACGGCGGCTTCCAGGAGCGCGTGGTCCCGCTCGACGCCGAGAGTCGTGCAAGTGCGGGCACGGTCGCCGATATCGTCGGCCGCGCGCTGGCGGACGGGTTCCTGCCCGCCGCCCCGGTCGCGGGCGCGTGCCGGTGGTGTGACTACCGTCCCGTCTGCGGTCCGCACGAGGAGGCGCGGGTTGCGCGCAAGCCCCCCGAGCGGCTCGCCGAGCTCGCCCGCCTGCGCGCGCTCAGGTGATCATGGCGCTCGCCGACCAAAACGCGCGCGAACGTATCCGTGCCGATCTGGACACGACGTTGGTGGTCGAGGCCGCAGCGGGCACCGGGAAGACGACCGAGCTCGTCGGCCGCATGGTGGCCGTCCTCATGGCAGGCCGCGGGCGCCTGGACGGCATGGTCGCGGTCACCTTCACGGACACCGCAGCGGGCGAGCTGAAGCTGCGTCTCCGCACCCACATCGAGCAAGCCCGCCGCGACGACGCGGGCTGTACCCCGGAGGCGCGCCGGCTCCTCACCGACGCGCTGCCGCAGCTCGAGGAGGCACGGATCGGGACGATCCACTCCTTCTGCGCCGACCTGCTGCGCGAGCGGCCGGTCGAGGCGGGCGTCGACCCGCTCTTCGAGGTGGCGCCCGACGACGTCGCCCGCATGCTCCTCGACCGCGCCTACGACCGCTGGTTCGAAGCGGTGCTCGCCAATCCGGGACCCGGCGTGCGGCGCATCCTCCGCCGCCGCACCGGCGAGGACGGGCCGCGCGGCCTGCTCCGCGCGGCGGTGCACGCGCTCGCCGAGCGACGCGACTTCCCGACGTCGTGGCGGCGGGCGCCCGGCTTCGACCGCGACGGCGCGATCGACGGCCTCGTCGCGGAGATGGCGGCGCTGGCCGAGTGGGCATCACGCGGGAACCCGGAGGACTACTTCACGCAATCGCTCGCCGAGCTGGCGCGGTTCGTCGACGACGTGGCGCGGGCCGAGTCGGTGCGCCCCCGGGACCACGACGGCCTCGAGGCGGACCTCGTGCGCTTCGTGCGCGACTGGCATGCGGCGTGGGTCGGCTTCCGCTCCGCGCCGAACGGGTTCCCCAAGGCGGAGCTGCGCGAGAAGCGGGACGCGCTGAAGGTCCGGCTCGACCGCTTCGTCGCCGATGCGGGCGCCGACCTGGCGCCGGAGCTCAGGGACGAGCTCTGGCCCGTCGTGGAGACCTACGACGAGCTCAAGAAGCGCGCCGGCTGCCTCGATTTCCTCGACCTCCTGCTCCTGGCCCGCAACCTGGTCCGCGGCAAAGCCGCCGTGCGCCGCGAGCTCCAGCGGCGCTTCACGCACCTCTTCGTCGACGAGTTCCAGGACACGGATCCGCTCCAGGCGGAGATCCTGGTGCTGCTCGCGGCCGACGATCCGATGGTGGACGACTGGCGGCGCGCGCGCCCGGTGCCCGGGAAGCTCTTCATCGTCGGCGACCCGAAGCAGTCGATCTACCGCTTCCGCCGCGCCGACGTCGCCCTCTACGAGGAGGTGAAGCGACGGGTCGTCGACGCGGGCGGAGCGCTCGTGGAGCTCACCACCAGCTTCCGTGCCGTGCCGGAGATCCAGGAGGCGGTGAACGCCGCCTTCGCCCCGCGCCTCGACGGGGGGAGCCAGGCCCGCTACGTGCCGCTCGC
Organism: Deltaproteobacteria bacterium; assembly: GCA_005888095.1. Lineage (GTDB taxonomy): Bacteria > Desulfobacterota > Binatia > DP-6 > DP-6 > DP-3. Next base: position 48,411 of record VBKF01000123.1, read on the forward strand.
GCCCTTCCGCAGCGGCGTCGAGAGCCAGCCCGCGCTCGTCGCCCTGCCCGTGCCCGCGCCGTACGGCAAGTTCCGGACCATCGTCCAGTGGAAGATCGAGGAGTGCCTGCCCGACGCGGTCGCGGCCTTCGTCGAGTGGCTGGTCCGCGGGAGCGGCTGGACGGTGACCGAGCGCGAGCGGCCCGCCGAGCGCGTGCCGCTGCGCGCACGCCACGTCTGCCTGCTGTTCCGGCGCTTCCGCTCCTTCCGCACCGACGTGACGCATCCCTACGTGCGCGCCCTCGAGGCGCGCCACCTGCCGCACCTGCTGGTCGGCGGGACGTCTTTCCATCGGCGGGAGGAGGTGGAGGCCATCCGCAATGCGCTCGCCGCGATCGAGCGTCCCGAGGACGAGCTCGCCGTCTTCGCGACGCTGCGCGGCCCGCTGTTCGCGCTCGGCGACGCGGCGCTCCTCGCCTTCCGCGAGCGGTGCCGGACGCTGCACTCCTTCCGGCCGCTGCCCGCCGACCTGCCGCCCGAGCTCCAGGAAGTTGCGGACGCGCTCGCCGTGCTCCGCGACCTCCATCGCGGCCGCAACCGCCGGCCGATCTCCGACACGATCGGCCGGCTGCTCGCCGCCACCCGGGCGCCGGCCGGGCTCGCCATCTGGCCGACGGGCGAGCAGGCGCTCGCCAATGTGAGCCGGCTCGTCGACCTCGCCCGCCGCGCCGAGCGCGGCGGCGTCATCTCCTTCCGCGCCTTCGTCGACCGCCTTATGGTAGAGGCGGAGCGCGGCGAGGCGAGCGACGCCCCGATCGTCGAGGAGGGGACCGAGGGCGTGCGCATCATGACCGTGCACCGCGCCAAGGGCCTCGAGTTCCCGGTCGTGATCCTGGCCGACCTCACGGCCAACGAGACGCACGCCGAGCCGTCGCGCTGGGTCGACGCCGAGCGCGGGCTCTGCGCCATGCGGCTCGCCGGCTGCTCGCCCCCGGAGCTCCTCGAGCACGCCGCGGACGAGCTCGCCCGCGACCGCGAGGAGGCGGCCCGCGTCCTCTACGTGGCGGCGACGCGCGCGCGCGACCTCCTGGTGGTGCCCGCGGTCGGGGACGGTCGGCAGGACGGCTGGCTCGCGGGCCTCAATCCGGTCGTCTATCCGGCCGAGTCGCGGCCCGAGAGCCGGACGCCGCGCGGCTGTCCCGGCTTCGGCACCGACACCGTGCTGGTCAGGCCGGCCGACGTGCCGCGCCCGCCGGCGTCGGTGGCGCCCGGCCTGCATCGCCCCGAGGCCGGGCAGCACCGCGTCGTGTGGTGGGATCCGGCGGCGCTGCGCCTCGACGTCCAGGAGTCCGTGGGCCTCGCGCAGCACAAGCTCCTGACGGCGGACGAGAGCGGAACCCGATCCGAGGCGGGGATCCGGCGGCACGACGCCTGGCAGGCGACGCGCGCCCAGGTGCGCGCGGCGGCGGGCCTCGCGAGCCTGCGCGTCGTGACCGCGACCGAGCAGGCCGCGGTGGCGACGTTCGACGCGGCGGCCGACGTGACCGTCGAGACCGTCCCGCCCGACGGGCCCCGTCCGCACGGCAAGCGCTTCGGAACGCTGGTACATGCCGTGCTGGCGGTGGTCGACCTCGACGCCGGGCCCGAGGAGGTGGCGCGCGTGGCGGCGCTCGAGGGCCGTCTCCTCGGGGCGTCGGCGGAGGAGACGTCGGCCGCGACCGGGACGGTGGTCCGCGCGCTCGCCCACCCGCTCGTCCGCCGCGCGGCCAGCGCCGGGTCCTGCCGGCGCGAGACGCCGGTTGCCATCCGGCTCGACGACGGCGTCGTGGTCGAAGGGGTGGTCGACGCGGCGTTCCTGGAGAACGGGGTCTGGACCGTCATCGACTTCAAGACCGACGTCGAGATCGCGGGCCGCCTCGGCGAGTACCGGCGTCAGGTCGCCCTCTACGCCGCGGCGATCGCGCGCGCGACGGGCGCCCCGGCCCGCGCCGTCCTCCTCCAGATCTAAGGTAATGGAAGCCATCGCGCTCGTGGCCTTCGGCGTCTTCGCGCTCCTCGACTGGCTCGCCGTGTCGCGGAGCGTGCGTCCCGTCGAGTACGTCGCCAAACCGGCCACGCTCCTCGCGCTGCTCGTCTATGCGGGCTGCGGCCATCCCTCGCCGTGGCTGGTCGCGGCGCTCGCCTTCTCGCTTCTTGGCGACGTCTTCCTCATGCTGCCGGCGGACCTGTTCCTCGCCGGCCTGGCCGCGTTCCTGGTCGCGCACCTGGCATACATCGGGGCGTTCGCGGGGCCGGTCATGCCACGGCTCGTGTGGCTGGCGGTGGTGATCGGCGCCCTCTCGCCGGTCGCGGCCCGCATCCTGCGCGCGGTTCCCGACCGGGCGCTCCGGGCGCCCGTGGCGGTCTACAGTCTCGCGATCTCGCTGATGGTGGCGTCGGCGCTCGCCTCCACCTCGAGCCTCGCGATCGCGGGAGCCGTCCTGTTCCTCGTCTCCGACATGCTCATCGCCTGGAACCGGTTCGTGCATCCGCGCCCGTGGGCGCCGCTGGCCATCATCGTGACCTATCACCTGGGGCAGCTCGGCCTCGCCACCGCGCTGCGGGGGTGATGCCCGCAGGTCCGCTCCAACCGCGGGTCAGGCTTCACCTTACCGTAACGCACCCGCGCCCCATCGCAGCATCATGACCTATCGAAGAGATCGATGCCTGGCGAGAAACTCACGACCAAGTGCGGTCACGGAGATGATTTCGACGCCGTCTTCAAGATGACGCCGTATGAAGCCACGCTCATTGGCATCTTCCCAAACCGGGAGCCGCGGGCAGGAGGTGCGCCATGCATCCATTACCTCTGAATACGCCCTCGATTGAGGACCGATCCATTCGAGTAGATCGAGTATCAACGCTTCTACGGGATCCACCATCGTGACCTCGCTCGCGGCGACTCGTGCGCGCACCACGACGAGAACCAGATCGGGCCGCGCCGTAGCGCCCTCCGAAGCGGTGGCCGCCCCTCGTGCACTGTTCGAATTCAACCCACAGCTCAGGACCTACCGTGTCGGCATAAAGTGGAAGACGGTGCCTTCCGGATCCTCGAATCCCAGATTCGGACCGATGCGCCGGAGGGGAATTCCCGCTGCGCGAAGCGCGGCCTCGGCGGCGGCCGGATCGGGAACGCGCAGCGCCACGTGGTGGGGCTGGCGCAGCGGCTCCTCGCCTTCGGCTTGAAACAGCGCCAGGTGCGAGCCGTCGTCGCCGACGTGGACGAACGCCATGGTCCGTGTTTGGTGGTCAATCTGCAGACCCAGGACGTTGCGAAACCAGGCGACGGCGCGCGGCAGATCGCGATACCGAATGCCAACGTGGTCGATGCCTCTGCTGTCAAAGAGTGCCATCAGGTCCTCCATTCAATGAGCACGCCGACGATGCATCATCACACGCTTTGAGCGCAGCGACTCGCTACCTAACGGTAGCACTCACCCGCACGCGGCTTCCTACGCGTCGGGTGCAGCGTCAAAGTTAGACGGCGACTTGTAGGCGGCGCTGCGGGAAGTGGCCCAGCCGCCACAAGCCGCCGGCAGCCCGGATCGATTGTTAGATTAAGACCCCCGAGCGTCCGCGCGGCAAGGA
>VBKF01000124.1 GCA_005888095.1 Deltaproteobacteria bacterium
TGGGTTGCACGGAGCCCTGGCAATCGACCTGGAACGTCCATCTGACCGCCCCCGTGGCGGCATCGAGAGCATAGAAGAAGCCGTCCCACGATCCGACGTACACCACCCCGTGGACGACGGCGGGCGAGGCGCTGACCACGTCCCCGGTCGTGAAGTCCCAGGCCGGCGTCAGGAGCCCGACGTTGCCCGCGTTGATGAGCGAGCCGGGGTTCGTGAAGCTGTGCTTCAGGTCCCGCCCGTACATCGGCCAGTCCTGAGCCCTTGCGACGGAGGACACAACGAGCGCGGCAAACGCCAGCGAGACGACGAGCACGCGCTTCGATGGCCGCATCGACGCACCTCCGTGCGAAAGGCCACCGAGGATTACGTTGGATGCGGGCCGGGTGTGTCAATCACGGAAGCCGGAGGTTCTGCGAAGGCGGTTGCCACTCACCGATGTCGACCTGCCCGTCGCGCGCCGTCCTGACGAGCGGCCTGTGGGGCGGAGTCGGACGCGCCGTGGTCAACGTGCACGGTACCGCGGCCGTTGTTCAAGCGCACGTGTACGTTGTGTCCGCATCCGCTGGAGGCCAGCGCGGCGAGCCAGGCGACGACCGCCAGGGCCCAGCATATCGCGTGCATGACGGCCCTCCTCGGCAAAGCCCGGGGACGCGCTACCGTAGCCCGGCCGTTGCCTCGCCTTCAAGCCTCCTCACCGGTCCGCCCCGAGCAACGCCCGCGTCTCCGCCGCCCGCGGGCGCTCGAGGACCTCCTCCGGCGGGCCGCTCTCGACGATTCGCCCGCCCGCGAGCACCACCACACGGTCCGCCACGCGGCGCGCGAAGCCGATCTCGTGCGTCACGATCACCATGGTCTGGCCGGCCGCCGCCAGGTCTGCCACGACCGCGAGCACCTCGCCCACCAGGCGGGGGTCGAGCGCGGAGGTCGGCTCGTCGAGCAGCAGCACCACGGGCTCCATCGCGAGCGCGCGAGCGATCGCGACACGCTGCTGCTGTCCGCCGGAGAGCGTGTGCGGAGAGGCATCACCGTAGGCCGCGAGCCCGACCCGCTCGAGCAGTGCCCGCGCCCGCGCCTCGGCAGCCGCCGGCGTGAGCCCGAGGACGTGGCGGGGCGCCTCCGTGACGTTCCCGAGCGCCGTGAAATGCGGGAAGAGATGGAAGCTCTGGAAGACCATCCCGACGCGCGTGCGCACCGCCCGGAGGGCTGCCGCGTCCGTGCGCTCGTTCATCCCCGGTCGCAGCCGGTGACCCGCGATCTCCACCTCGCCCGCGGCGAACGGCGTGAGATAGTTCATCGCGCGCAGCAGGGTCGTCTTCCCGCTGCCCGACGGCCCGATGATCGCCACCACCTCGCCGCGCCTCACCTCGAGGTCGATCCCCCCGAGCACGGTCTTGCCGCCGAGCCGGGTCTCGAGTCCGCGGACCGTCACGACCGCGCCGTCGTTCATGCCGGAGCGGGAGCGAGCCGGCGCTCGAGGCGCCGGGCCAGGCGCGAGAGCGGGTAGCTGAGCGCGAGGTAGAGGGCCGCGCACAGCAGCCCGGGGGCGAGCCAGCCCCGCACGTCGACCGCCGTGATCGTCATCTGCTTCGTGAGCTCCACCACCGTGATCACCGACACCAGCGAGGAATCCTTCAGGAGCGCGATGAAGTCGTTGGCGATGCCGGGGAGCGCCACCCGCAGCGCTTGGGGCAGCACGATCCGCCGGAGCGTCAGCCAGCGCGACATGCCGAGCGCCGCCGCCGCCTCGCTCTGCCCGGCCGGCACGGCCTCCAGGCCCGCGCGGTAGAGCTCGGCCTCGTACGCCGCATAGTTGAGCCCGAGCCCCACCACCGCCGCGCTGAAGGCCGTGAGCGGCAGGATGGGGGCGAGCCCGTAGTAGAGCACGTACAGCTGGAGCAGCACGGGCGTGCCGCGGAAGAGCTCGACGTACGTCCCGCCCGCCGCCCGCAGCGCCCGCCCCCCGTACCGCCGCGCGACGCTCAGCACGAGGCCGCCGGCGACGGCGAGCGCCATCGCGAGCACCGAGATGACGATCGTGAACCCGGTGGCGCGCAGGAAGAGCGGCACGTGCCCGAGCGACAGCGACTCCCGCCCGCGTGCGTCCACGGCCGTGAGCCCCGCGGAGGCGATCGCCTTCTGCCGCGCGTCCCACAGGTGCCAGCGCGCGAGGATGGCTCGCAGCTCGCCGTCGCCCATCATCGCGGCCAGGGCGCCGTCCACCGCGGTGAGCAGCGCCGGCGCATCGGGGCGGACGGCGATCGCGTAGGTGCCCTCCCCCACCGTCGCGGCGGCGCGCAGCGTCGGACGGGGGAGCCCGTAGCGCGCCGCGATGATGTTGTCGAGGAGCACGCCGTCGAGCCGGCCGCGCTCGAGGTCGAGGTACGGCTCCTCGACGCCTTCATACAGCACCAGCTCCACGCCGGGCGCCCGGCGCACGAGGTCGTAGGCGAGCGAGCCCTCGAGCGTCCCGACCCGCCGGCCGCGGAGGTCCTCGAGGCCGCGCGCGCCGCTGGCGTCGCCGCGGCGCACGACGAGCGTCTCCGCGAAGGCGTAGTACGGCCGCGTGAAGGCGACGCGCGCCCGGCGCGCCGGCGTCACCTCGATGCCGTTCAGCGCCACGTCGAAATCGCCGCGCTCGAGGGATGGGATCAGCGTCTGCCAGTCGTTCTGCACGAACTCGGCCGCCAGGCCGAGGCGGCGCGCCAGGGCGCCGGCGATCTCCACCTCGAAGCCGCTCAGCCCCGAGGGACTCCCGGGGTCCTGGAAGACGTACGGCTCCCCGCCCTGCATGTCACCGCCCCAGCGGAGGGTGCCGCGTGCCCGCATGGCGGCAACCCGGTCCTCGACCTGCGGCCGGGTGCAGCCGCAGATCAGGGCCAGGAAGATCAGCGCCGGCACCGTGCGCTTCGTGACTCTTCGTTTAGCGAAGGGCAGCCGCGCGGGCAAGGATTTCCGTCCCCGACGCGACGGCTCCGTACACTCATGCTATGTAGCGGCCCATGCGAAGGCACTCGATCGTCCTCGCCCTTCTCCTGGCCGCCGGGCTCGGCGGCCCACCCGCGCGGGCCGGCGACGCGACCGGCGCCTTCGCGCCGTACGAGGACCTGCTCGAGGTCCTCGGCGACCTCACCTGGCACCTCCGCGACGACCTCTACCGCTTCCCGCCTCCGAAGGACCCCACCGGCCACGACCTCTACCGTCTCGCGCTCAGCCGCCTCGAGAACTGGGAGAAGCGGTACCCGGGACGGCTCCGGGACGTCGTCGGCTACGCCCGCGCCGAGGCGCTCGAGCGTCTCGGCGAGTACGCGAAGGCGGCGGACGGCTACGGGCGGGTGGTGGCCGAAGGCTCACCGCTCGCCGACCAGGCGCGGACGGCGCGCGAGCGCGCCGCCAGCTTTGCCGAAGCCGCCGCCCTGCCCGAGGACGGGCCCGACGTCGACGCGACGCTCGCCGCCCTGCGCCGGAAGCTCGACGCGTGGGGACGGCTGGTCGAGCGCTGGACCGGCACGCCCTACGAAACACCGGCGCTGGTCGAGGAGGAGCGTCTCGAGCGCGCCGCCGCCGGCGTCGTCGTCCGCAACCGGACCATCGTGCAGGACGGCACCCTGACCGCCGAGCGCGCCCTGCGCTTCCTCGTCCAGAAGCACGCCGACAGCCGCAACCTCCCGGACCACATCCTGCGGCTCGGCGACCTCTATGCCGACGTCGCCCGCGACTACGTCGAGCAGCACGAGCGCCCGCTCGCCTTCGAGGAGGACGAGTTCGTCCAGCGGGCCGACCGCGCCCTCGAGATGTACCGCAAGGTCGCCACCTGGGACGGCGCCCGCGAGAAGCCCGAGGCGCAGGGCCGCTTCGCGGCCTTCGACGCCTACAAGACGTCCGTGCTGGCGCGCTACCGCTGATGCTCGCGGCGCTCCTGCTCGTGCTCCTGGCGCTCCCCGCGCGCGCCGACGACCTGGTCGGCGAGGCCGTGTCGGCCGACGCCGCCATCGAGGAGCGCGTCCGCCTCGTCCTCGCGCACCGGCTGGAGGGCAGCTTCGACGTCCTGGCGGCCGACGTCACGGCGCTCGCCGCCCTCGACGAGGAGCGCGAGGCGAAGGGCCTTCCGCCGACGGGCCTCACCGACGACGTCCGCTACGTCGCAGCCGGTCTCGCGGCCACCCGCGACGCCCAGCGCGAGGCGCTCCGCGCCCTCCTCGACGCGCATCCCGACCCGGTCGTGCGCAAGTGCGCCGAGCGCCGGCTCGAGGCCGACGAGGCGGCACGCGCGGACCAGCTCCTCGCCGACGACCGGCACAACCGCCGCGCCGGCGTCGTCAACGACTTCGTTCGCCCGCTCGGCGTCTTCTCGGGCGGCGTTTTGCTGGCCGCGCTGAATCCCTTCCTCCTGGCCGGGAGCGCCATCGACAGCGTCGCCACCACCGCCGCGAACCTCTGGCACTACGGCCGTCTCTCGCGGCAGGAGCGCGAGGCGCTGGTCCATTACCGGACGCTCCTCGAGCGCGAACCCCGGACGAGCGACGCGCCCGAGATCGCACGCGCCATCCGGCGGCTCGGGACCAAGCGCGCCGCCGCGCTGTGCGAGGAGACCGTCGCCGCCGGCAAGCACGCGATCGAGGCCGACGATCTCGACCATGCCGCCTTCTACCTCGTCGACGCGCATCACCTCGAGGGCTGCGCCGGCAAGGCGGAACGCCTCCTCGCGCGCACCGACGAGGCGCGCGCGCGGCGCGCCGCCCGCGACGAGGCCCGGCGCTGGCCGCTCGACGACGCGCCCTTCCCGCGGGTCGTCGAGCTCGACGACTACCGGGCGCTGCTGGTCGCGACGGCGGCCGGGGTGCCGAGCAGCATGATCGCCGCCGCCAGCCGCTTCATCGAACGGCACGAGGGAAGCCGGTTCGCGTCCTCGGCGCGCTACGCGCTGGCGATCGGACGCGACCTCGCGGGTCATCACGAGGCGGCGCGCGATGCGCTCGCCGACGTGGCGCGCGATCACCGCTCGTCGGTCGGCCGCCACGTCGCGAACCTGCTCGCGAGCCCCGATTTCAACCGCCTCGCCGCCATCGACGAGGCCGAGCGCCGCCACCGGCGCGAGACCTTGCGCTACGTATTCCTCGGCGGGCGCCTGGACGGCCGGACCGCCGTCTACAGCGCGGCCCAGCTCGGCGCGACCGGCGTGCAGGCGGCCGAGTCAATCGGCATGTTCAACGTGATTGGCGTGCTCACGCGGGGCTGGCAGGCGTGGCGGCACGACCCCGTGTCGAACCAGGGGATCATCGACCGCGGCGAGGAGCTCCTCGCGCGCGAGCCGAATTCGCCCGAAGCCGCCAACGTGCATGCGCGGCTCGCCGACGCCTACGAGCGCGCGGGCAACTACGGGCGCGCCCTGATGCACTACCAGGCCACGCCGGGCCCGAATCCGAAGCGCGTCGCCGCGCTCGAGGACAAGCTCGCGGACCGCATGCTCGAGGACGCGGGCCGCACGGGGCCGGGCGACCGGACGCTGCTCGAGGCGATCGTTCGCCACCTCGGCGAGACCAAGGCGGCGGACAAGGCGCGCAAGCGGCTCCGCGACCTGCCCGGCACGGGGGAGACGGTCCTCGCGCGCGACGTCCTCGAGGCCAACCCCGCGCTCCTCGGCCCCGAGGGCCTCGACCTCGACCCGCGACTCCTGGACGGTGACCGTGCGAACGGCGAGCTCGCCGACGCCGGCGTGACGCTTGCGGCGGGCGAGATGCGTCTCACGCTCTACAACGCGCCGGGCCCTGGCCAGCACGTGGAGACGCGTCCCGTCTCCTCCGAAGTCTTTGCCCGCGCGCGCGCCGCGGCCGAGGAGGCGCTCTACGCGCGCCTCCTGACGGCCGACCGCCGCGACGCGGACACCGGTCGCTACGAGCGCTACATCCCCTTCTTCGTCCAGGGCTCGCTCGGCGACGACGGGGTCGCGGTGTACCCGGGCGTGAAGATGCGCCGTGACCGATCGGAGGACCGGGAGCTGTACGAGTAGACGGAGGCCGAGGCCCCAACCGCAACGGTTGAGCGCATCCGGAAATGTGGCTATAGTTCTGGCCACAATAAGGAGGCTCGCATGCGCTTCGCGAGCGTAGCGGAAGTCAAGAACCACCTGTCCGCCTATCTGGCCCGTGCACGGAAGAAGAGGGAGCCGATCGTGGTCACGCATCACGGAAGGCCCTACGCGCTGATCCAGCCGATTTCGGAGCGGGATCTCGAGCGGCTCGAGTGGGATCGTCTCGCGAGGCAGCGCCTGGAGGCGGCGTGGGAAGGGGACGACGATGCCCTCTACGACTACCTATAGCCGCGGTCAGGTGGCGGTCGTCGAGGTCGGCTTCTCCGAAGGTACGGGATCGAAGCCTCGTCCCGCGGTGGTGGTGAGCACCGAGAAGTTCCACCGTTCGCTCCCCGACATCATCGTGTGCCCGATCAGCAGCCAGCCCCGATACTACCGCCGCCCGGGACCGGGCGACCGGCCTCTCCGTTCATGGCGGACAGTCGGGCTCCGTCATCCCAGCACCGTCCGTGTCTCGAAGCTCCTCTCCGTCGACAAGACCATCGTCAAGCGGGTGATCGGCGATCTCGTGCCTGACGATCTTGCGGGTGTTGAAACGATCCTTCGGCAGGCGCTTGCGCTGGCGTAGACGAACGTCGGTCTGCCGGCTTCACGCCTCTGCGGCGCGTGCGATTTTTCCTTGACCACGCGCCGGGAGTGAGCGTAGCCCCCAGGAGCCGGCGCACCGCTCGCCTCCCCCTCGAAGTACGCGAGCAACGCATGCGAGTCGAGGACGAAGCCGCCACGCAGCCTAGCGGCGTCGCTCACGGCGTCGTTCCCGCCGGAGGGCCGTGGTGCTCGACCCGCCGGGGAAGCGCCTGAGCACGCCGAAGGAGTCCTCGGCTCGCCCGCGGCCGATCGGACGCACGACGATGCATCCATCTCCCTCTTCGACACTCACCTTGGTTCCGGCTTCGATTTTGAACCGCCGACGAAGCTCCACGGGGATGACGATCTGGCCCTTAGGGGTAGCTGTCGATACTGACATACTACGCTTCCGGTTTCGTTGTAACATCATAAATCGTATCACTCCGGATCACGGCGCGCTGGTACCCAGGGAGAGGGATGTCGTACGAGTGACCGCCGCTAGAAGGCGAGCACGCTACCTAACTAATTGCGCAGCATTCGGGAGTCCACGAAGGCGGACAAGTGTCACCGCCGAACGGGTCGACCGCCAGCTGGTCGAGCTCGGCTCCGAGTCGCTCGCGCTCGGTTCGAGGCGCGCGGCGCACGACCTTTCGAGCGCTCGAGGAGATTGAGACGGTCCAGTTCGGCATGCAGCTGCGCGAGAGTCAGGTATCGCCCGCGGCGGATCTCCGCTCGACCCCTCTCGATGCCCCGGAGCTCGCGCCGGCTGGGTCCGGCGCTCGGCAGGAGATAGAAGCGGAGCGCTTCGCGGATGAGCTCGGAGCGGGTACGGTGCTCGCTCTTTCGGAGCTTCTCGAGCGCCCGCGCGATGGCCGGCGGGAGCGAGATGGTGAAGGTGGACGTAGAACGCATCGAAAGGCAAACGCTCGGACGTCGATCAGTATTACGCAGTCATACTTCATACTCGGGGCACGCCATCTGTCAAGGGCGCAGCCTACCAACGCCGTCGCAGTCGGCCAACGACTGGCGAGTGCCTTTGATCGGAACGCGAAGAGCCAACCCGGAGGCGGCCCTCGCGATGATCCGTCTTCTACAGGCGGACTGCCCGTCCCGTCCGGAGGTAGATGAGCCGAAACTCGGGCGGCGCCGCAAGGTGGAGCGCCCGCTGCGCCGCGCGTGTATACACGTCGGCCTGCAGCCGGTGGCGCTCCGGGCGCTCGTCCCGGTCGCTCTTGTAGTCGGCCACGATCCAGCGCTCGCCGCGGCGGTAGAGCAGGTCGATCTGCCCGCTCCACACCTCGCCGTCGAGCGTGATGACGAAGGGCACCTCGCGGTGGACCTCGTCCGCGGTCTGGATCTCGCGGAACACCTCGCTCGCGAAGAAGCTGCGCAGGATCGTTCCCGCCTCGCCGGCGGCGGCCACGCGCTCGGGATGCGCGAGGTCCATCTCCGCGAGCAGGTCGTGGCAGCGCGACCCGACCGTGAGCGGGTCCGCCTCGCCGTCCTCGCGCTCGAGGCGATAGGTGCGCTCGAGGTCCGGCTCCGTCCCCGACGACGGCCGGCGCAGCAGCAGCGCCGCCTGGAGGCGCCGGGCCGCCGCCTCGCGCTCCACCCACGCGGCACGCTCGGCCGCGTAATCGGGCGCGGGCGCCGGCGCGGGCACCGGAGGAGGTCCCCATGCCGGCTCGATCTGGTCGCAGAGGCGCACGGAGACCTCGAAGCCGTCGCCGCGGAGCGTCTGCTCCGCCTCCTCGCCGAGGACGAGTCCCTCTTCCCGGAGGGCCGCGACGATCATCGCGAGGAGCGTGTCCGACGCGGACTTCCCGCCCGTCAGGAGGAGGCGGTCCTTCGCGCGCGTGAGCGCCACATAGAGCAGCCGGCGGGTCTCCTCCTTGCGGATGCGCCGGTAGCGTTCCTCGGCGGCGACGCGGTCGCGGTTCCGGAGCCGCCCGCAGCGGAAGCCGACCACGCCGGTCAGCCACTCGCGCAGGATCGGCCCTTCGGCCGCGTCGCCGGGCCCGCGGTGGAGGTCGGGGACGACCACGACCGGGAACTCGAGGCCCTTCGCCTTGTGGATGCTGAGGATGCGGACCGCGTCGAGCTGCTCGTCGGCGAGCGGCGCCTCCCCCTCCTCCTCGCGCTCGCCGAAGCGCCGGCGGTACTCCGCGAGGGCGGCGGCGAGCGTCGTGCCCTCGGCGGTGAGCGCTTCGACCAGCTTGTCGATGTTCGCGACCGCCTGCTCGCCCCGGAACGTCGCGCGCGCGATCTCCGCCAGCGGGAAGCGCTCGAGCACCTCGGCGAGCAGGTCGCCGACCGGCACCCGCCACGCGCGCGCGTGCAGCTGGGCGATCGCCTGATAGAGGCGGCGCACGTCCGGGAGCCCGTGCGGCACGCGGTCGGCGTCGAGGGGACAGAGCGCGTCCGCGTCGCGCAGGTGCAGGAGGTCGCGGTCGCGGACCGCGCCGAGCGGCGAGCGGAGCACGCCCACCACGGCGAGCTCGTTGGTCGGATCGGCGATGGCGCCGAGCAGGTTCAGGAGGTCGAGCACCTCCTGGGCGGCGTAGAAGTGCTTCTCGCCCTCGATCGCGAAGTCGATGCCGCGCCGGCGGAACGCGTCGGTGTAGTGGTGCGCCTCGCCGAGCGCGCGCAGCAGGAGCGCCACGTCACCGGTCGCGAAGCGGCCCGCGGCGACGCCCGCGGCCACCCACTCCGCGATCGCCTCGGCCTCCGACTCGCGCGCCTCCCCGGCCCCGAGGCCCCGGAAGAGCATCATCTCCACGGTCCCGCCCGGGCCGCGCTCCGGGCTCGGGTCGAGCGGCACGTAGGCGGGCGCCTGGATCGTCCTCCGGCCGACGACGTTGACGAACGCCACCAGCTCCGGCCGCGCGCGGTAGTTGACGGTGAGCCGCTCGACCTCGCCCGGGAGCCGGCCGACGATCTCCTGGTACACCTCGAGGTCGGCGCCCCGGAAGAGGTAGATCGACTGCTTCGGGTCGCCGACGATCACCAGCTTCCCCGGCTCCACCTCGATGCGCCGCCAGTCCGTCTCGCAGGCTCCCTGTCGTTCCGCGAGATAGAGCAGTATCTCGCCCTGCAGCGGGTCGGTGTCCTGGAACTCGTCGACCACGATCAGCCGAAAACGCTGCTGCAGACGGTCGCGCACGTCGGGATGATCGCGCAGCACGCGGCGGGCGCGGACGAGGAGGCCCTGGAAGGAGACGTGCCCGCGGCGCGCGTACTCGCGGCGGAACTGCGCGACGAACGGCTGGAGCCACGCGAGCAGGGCCGCCATCTGGCGGTCGTCGACGTCGACGACGGCGCGCGCGAGCTCGCGGAGCTGCCGGTAGGTCTCCTGCTCCCCGCCCGTCCACCCCGCGACCGTGGGCGCGGGCGGCGTGAGCAAGGACACCTGCCGGGCGAGCTCCGAGGTCGCCTCGCCGGCGCCGAAGAGGCGGCGCATGTACTCGAGCGCGCGCATCGCCCGCAGCGCGGTGACGCGCGCCTCGCCGGCATGCGCGCGCAGCAACGCCTCCGCCCGGGCCGCGGCCTCGGCGAGGCGCGCGCGCCAGGCCTCGGCGCGTCCACGGTCCTCCGCGAGCTCGAGCGGCGCGCCGTCCTCGCACAGCGCCTCCGCAAACCGCCGGAGGTGGGTCAGCTCGAGGCGGCCGAGCAGGCTCTGCAGGAACTCGAGCGCGGTGAGGTCGGCCAGGCGGCCCTCCAGCCAGCGGGGCCAGAGATCCCGAAAGATCGCGGCGGCCCGCGTCCCGTCGTCCTCCTCGAAGGCGGGGCTCACGCCGCCTTCGAGGGGATACTGGCGGAGCAGGTGCGCGGCGAAGGAGTGGATGGTCCCGATCTCGATCCGGTCGAGCTCGGCAAGCGCGCGGACTCCGCGGCCGCGGGCCGTCGCCGGGTCGCCGAAGAGCTCGAGACCGCCGTGGAGCTCGTCGACCGGCTCGCCTGCCACCAGGCGCACGAGCCACGTGCCCAGCCGGTCCCGCATCTCGTTCGCGGCTCGCACGGTGAAGGTGAGGGCGAGGAGCCGCGATGGCTCCGTGCCGGTCGCGAGCAGGCTCTGGAGCAGCAGCCGCACCACCCGGGTGGTCTTCCCGGTGCCCGCCCCGGCCTCGATCGACGACGCGGCACTCATCGCCCCACGATCTCCCAGTACCGTGTCAAGGCGGGCGTGCGCTCGGGCTTCCGACGCAGCCGCCCGTAGTTCTTCCGGCAGATCGCGCCGAAGTCGCAGTGCGCGCAGTGGCCGCCCTGCCCGTCCGCGACGTGGATGAAGAACCAGCCGTCGCGGATGAAGGTGGCGAAGGCGGCCACCGCCTGCTCGACGTCGTCGCGGCAGCCGTCCGACTCCTCGGCGGTGAAGACGCGTACCAGACGCTCCTCGCGGATCTCGTCCACCTCCGGGTCGCCCCGCAGGTAGTCCTCGACGAACTGGAAGACCGCTCGCGTCGCCACCGCACCGGCCACGCCGTGGCGCGCCGCGACGGCGGGCGCGAGCCGGAGGTAGAGGGGCGCCTGGAGCTTCTCGCCCCGGCGCGCCTGCGTCGCGAGCGCCGTCTGCCAGTGAGCCCCGAAGCGCCGCTTGTAGTCGACGACGCGGAGCGCGCCCGTCCCGCGGTGCCGGTCGATGCGATCGAGCTGACCGCCGAGCACGAGCTCGGCGAACGGGACGGTCGCGCGCTCCTCGAACCAGACGGGCGCCCAGTCGCCGAGCGTTGCGAGGTCGAAGGCGGCGAAGGCCTCGACCGCGCGCACGATCTCCGCAAAGCGCGCCCGGAGGACGCCACGGAGCGGCAGGTGCGCCTGGCGCTCGAATTCCGCCGCGACGTCGGCCGCGGCTCGCGCCAGCTCCGCTGCCAGATGATCGGGGTGGAAGTCGCGCGCCGCCAGCCTGCCGTAGAGGCGCTCGAGCAGCGCATGCATGAGCTTGCCGATCTCGCGGGGGCTCAGGTCTTCCCCTTCGACGACCTCGTCGGCGGGGAGGACTCGCAGGACCTCCTCGGCGAAGTAGCGGAACGGGCAGGTGGCGAAGCGCTCGAGGCGGGTCGGCGACAGGCGGCCGATCGAGCGGGCCATCCACTCGGGCGCGAGCGGCCCCACGCGTCCCTCGAACGCGCTCACCTCGCGCTCGCCATCGAGCGCGGCGAGGAACGCCCGCGCCCGATCGAAGGCGAGCGCGTCGAAGCCGAACGCCGCGAGCGCGGCCGAGGCGTCGGGCGCGGCGCGCAGGAGCTCGCGCGGCGTCGCGATCTCCCCGAGGCCCCGCTTCGCCCGGTCCGAGCGCGGGATGGCGTCGATGCCCTCGCGCGCGAGCGGCAGGTACGGCCGCAGGAAGGGCGACGGGTCGCGCAGGCGCCCGTCGGCGTCGGCGCGCTGGTAGAGGCAGACGAGCCCCTCGGCGGGCGCGCTGCGCATCAGGTGGAAGAGGAGGCGCTCCTCGTCGTAGGCGTCGAGCCGCACCGGCAGGTGGTGGCCGAGGACGCGGAACACCTCGCGCCGGACCGCGTCGCTGATGAACGGCTCCTCGACGATGAAGCGGGGAAAGACGCGGGCGTTCAGACCGAGCAGGAAGACGTGGCGGAACGGCAGGCCGCGCGCGGCCATCGCGTCGACGATGGCCACACCGCGCGGCGCCGGCGCGCCGAGCCGCCGGCGCCGGCACTCCCGCTCGAAGGCCTCGACGAACGCTGCACGCGGGATCGTCTCGCCGAGCGCGTCGAGGCGTGCGAGGGTCGCGAGCACGTCCCGGATCGCCTCGGCGACCTGCACCTCCTCGTCGAGCAGCGCCTCGAGACGGAAGCAGCGGCGGAGCGCATCGAGGTGCGCCGTGGCGTGGCGGCCCCAGCCGGCATCGGCGGCGGGGAGCGCGTGCCGGACGCGGCGGATCGCCGCGCGCAGCGCACGGACGGCCGCGGGCGGAACGGCGATCGAGCGGCGGTCGTCAGCGGTCTCGCGGCCGACCGCGATCCGCCACCCGCGGTGGGTGTAGGCATCGAGGCGCGACCAGTCGTCGCCTCGTCCGATGCGGAGCGAGCGCGCCAGGAGGTCCCAGTGACGGCGGTCGGCAGGCCCGCGAAAGAGCGGATGGCCGACGACGTCGAGCGCCGCAGTGCGGGGAAGGTCGTCGAGCGCCGCGCGAAAGAGGCCGAGGATCGCCTGCGCGAGCGGATGATCGAGGAGCGCGCGGCCGGGCGGCGCGTCGCAGGGAATGCGGTGCTCGCCGAAGAGCGCCGCGAGCGGGGCCAGGTAGGGGTCCAGCGTGCGCGCCACGACGGCGATCTCCTCGGGCCGGCAGCCCTCGTCGAGGAGCCGCCGGATGTGCTTGGCGCACAGCCACACCTCGTCGCGTTCGCCGACCGCCGTGTGCACCTCGGGTGTCGGCGGTGGTGCGGGCGCGGGAAGCGGCTCGGCAGCGTCCGCCGGGACTGCGGTGTAGAGCCAGTCGCCGAACCGCCACGTCTCGGGGTCGGCACCCCGAGGCACGAGGAGCGTGACGGGGACTGCTCGCGCGAGCTCGGTGACGAGGTCGGCCTGCACCTGCGTCATGTCGTAGAAGCCGTAGACGAGGAGCGGGCCGACCACGTGTCGCGCGCGGTCGGCGGCGGCCCGGAAGATGTCCGAGCGGTCCGCGACGCCGAGTCGCCGAAGCTCCTCCGCGTAGTGTCGATAGGCGGCGAGGAGGGCGCCGAACTTGCGCAGGTCGAGCGCGCTCAGGCGCGACGCGGGATCGCCCGTCGCCATGCGAAGCGCGTCGACGAGCAGCTCGGGGTCGCACGGGACCGCGGCGTCCTTCATGTCCCGGATCGCCGCGTGCAGGGCGCCCGCCAGGTCGTACGTTCGTACGTCTTCCCCTGCGAACGGACGTTCACCCGGCGATTCGAGCCAGCGGAGAAGGAGACGCTCGTAAAAAAGGACGTCCGGCACGAAGCGCCCCCCGGCATCCCCCGCCAGATCGAGCGCAAACTGGAAGACATGGGCGAAGCGGACCCCGAACAACCCTTCGGGGAAGCGATGTGCGGCGGCCTGCTTGAGGTGGCGGACGAGCCGCCCGGAGGGAGCGATCACGGTGGCCTGCGCAAGGACGCGGCCCCCCTGCGCCCGCTCGATCTCGCGCCACAGCGCCTCCTCGAGCTGGCGGTACTCGCCGAGGATCAGCCGCGCGCGCAGAACCCCCGCCCCACGCGCCGCAGCGCACCTGGAAAGCTAGGATGCGACCCCGCCGGACCCATCCGCCGCTCCTCTCCGGACGTTCTTGCTCCCTTGCGGTACGACCGTCAACCGGATCCGTGCCCGCCCGCCACGCCAGGCAACACTGCAGGCCCGGCTTTTTCCGAAGAGCAACGGTTCTGGCGGTCTCTGGACGGCACGTTATCTGCTATGAGACGCCGCATGGCACGCTCGAGAGCTGTAGTGGGTGCACCGCGGGAACCGGCCGCCGGGCGCGGTGTGCGGGTGCGGTTCGGGGAGGAATGCCTCGAGCTCGATACCGCCAGTCCCCGCGAGGTCACGCTCCTCAGGCGCTGGATCGGCCGGGTGAACGGCCCGATGTATCCGCAGCCGTACCTGGTCGAAGGCCCGCCGGGGCGCTTCCGTCTCTACGTCGGACGAGCCGCGGAGCGCGTCAGGACGGCCCAGGGCATGAGGTGAGCCGCGGAGGGGGGGACCCCTCCGCGACCCGATCTCGCCGCTACTTACTGGGGGTGGCCGGCTTGGCTGCGGACCCTGGCGCTGCGGTGTGCCCGCGGTACCGGTGGTGAGCCGTCCGCTTCTTCGCCGCAGCCACCTTCTGTCCCGCAGGCTTGCCCTTTGGGGCCTCCGCCTTCGGGGTAGCGGTGGGCGCGGTGGACTCCGCCGCGAGGGCCGGTGCGGCCAGCAGCGCCGCCGAGAGCAGGGACATTGCAATGCGCTTCCTCATCTCCGGGAAACCTCCTTGCCCGGCTCGTACACCGGAGCGCCCCTGGCGTTACGCGCTCGGAGCGGGATGCGTTTCGCCGCCACCGGGGTGCGGGGCTGCGCACGCCTGCACGGATCACGCAAGGAGTGCCGCCAGCACCTCGCGCAAACGCCCCATCGGGCAGGGTTTGGTCAGGTACGCCGCCCACGGACCGATGCCCGTCGGCGGCTCGGTCGCCGGGGTGGCACTGAGGACGACGACCGGCACGGCGCGGAGCGCAGCGTCTTCGCGCAACGAGCGGATCAGGTCCCAGCCGCTTTCGCCCGCGAGCATCAGGTCCACCACGATCGCGGCCGGGCGCTCGGCCGCGGCGCAGGCGAGGGCCTCGGCAACCGTGGCGGCCGTCGCGACGTGGTAGCGGTCGCCGAGCGCGTCGGCGGTCATCGTCCGCGTATCGAGATCGTCGTCGACGACGAGCACCCGGTGGCGCGGCGCCACGCCGTCAGGCATCCGGCCCGCCGCGGTCTTCCCCTTCCGGCGCCGGCAGCTCCAGGGAGAACGTCGAGCCCGCGCGCTCGGTGCTGTCGACGACGATGCGGGTACCGAGCATCCGGGCGAGGTCCCGCGCGACGGCGAGACCGAGCCCCACCCCGGACTCGCGGTTGGTCCCGTTGCCGGCGCGGTAGAAGGGCTCGAAGATGCGCGCCTGCTCGTGGGCGGGGATCCCGATTCCCGTGTCACGCACGGCGAGCATGACGCGCCCGTTCTCGCGGGCCGCGCGCAGCTCGACGCGGCCACGCGGAGTGTACTTCACGGCATTGGTCGCGAGGTTCGTGACGATCTGGCGGAGCTTCTCCGGGTCGCTGCGGACCCACTCCGCACCGGGCTCGACTGCCACCTCGACCCGCACGTCTTTGGTCCCGACGAAGGGTGCGGCCAGCTCCTGCACCCACTGGTAGAGCTCGGGGATGTGAACGGGCTCGTTCCGGACCCAGACCTCGGGAGCGTCCAGGCGAGAGAATTCGATCAGGTCGCTCGTCATCTGCATGAGCAGGTGCGTCTGCCGCCTGAGCCGCTCGACGAGCGTCTGCTCGACGTGCGGCGCGAGGAGGTCGGTCGTACCGATGATCACGTGGAGCGGCGCGGCGAGGTCGTGCGCGACGTGGGCAAGGACGCGAGCCTTCTCACGCGTCGCGTCCCGCGCGGCGGCGAACAGCTTCGCCGCGCCGAGCGCGGCGCCCACGTGGGCGGCGAAGAGCGCCAGGATCTCCCGCGTCGCACGTTCGAAGGGTCGCGGGCCGGCTCGGAAGACGACGAGCGCCGTGTCGGCGCGGCGCCCACCGGCGGTGACCGGCGCGGCCATCTGAACGCGCGCTCCGAGCTGCTGGAGGGCCACCTGGCTCCACGGGCTCGTCCCGCTGCGCCAGCGTCCGGGCTCCCAGGGCCCGAGCGCACGGGGCCACCACACGAGGCTCTGCGCCTCCCACCGGCCGTCGGTGAAGACGCGGTCGGTCCGCCAGTCCCCGTCGGCGGACATCGCGACGAACCCGCCGTCGGCCCCGGTGAGACGGACGCTCGCCTCGACCGCGCGCCGGAGCGCCGCATCGCTCTCGAGCCCCGTGAGCCCGCGCGCCAGCTCGCTCATCCGGCGTAACACCCGCGCATGGCGCTCGAGCCGCCTGACCGCCCGGCCGAGCATGCCGGTGCCGACCGCCAGCATGAGGTACTCGGCCAGCATGAGTGCGCTGCCGGCATAGAGCCACCACGGCCCATAGGCGCGCCCCGCACAGATGCGGCGCAGGATCACGCAGACGACGGACAGCTCGACGCCGAGGCGGATGCCGAAGGTGTAGGCACCGAGCGCGATCGGCACGGAGTAGCCGAAGGCGAGCGAGATCCCGGGCCAGAGACGGCCGTCCACCACGGCCAGCACGCCCACCATGGCGGCCACCAGCCCGCCGACCCACCGCCGCCAGCGACGGAGCGTCGGCTCGCTCCCGAGTAGGCGATCGAGGAGGCTCGGCACGCCCCCGCCTGTCGTCAGAGAGAACGGCATCCCTGCCTCCAGCGTCGCGGCCGACATCCGAGCGCCGCGGGTCGGAGCAGGCGTTTGCCGGCCCGAGCCGCGGGCAGCCCAGGTAGTCGGAGAATTCGCGGCGGCAACTCAGCAAAGAGAATGCCTGAGCGCCTGCGAGACACCGCGTGCGCGGGTCGGCCGCATGCGCCGCATGGCTGCACGATCCCGCACGGCTGCTGGGATCCGCCCCAGCCGTACGCTCGGCTTGCATGCAAAACTAACTGTTGTCTCTCTGCAAGCCGCTTGCCAGACCGCCCCTCGAGCGGCCGTCACCCGGGCAGCCCGGGACGATCTTCCGCGGGGACTCGACGAGGAGCGGAGAGGGAGGGATTCGAACCCTCGGTAGGGGTACTACCCCTACACACGCTTAGCAGGCGTGCACCTTCGACCACTCGGTCACCTCTCCGAATGTCGAGGGCTCGGGTGTATCACGTCACCCAACACCCTGCCAGGCGAACCCGTGCGACCGCGAACCGCGCGACGCGCGTGATGTCCGCCCGCGCAGATGATGCGGTGAGCCGCACGGCAACCTCGCTAGGCGGCGCGTCCGGGGCTGCGCGACACATGTGCCACCGTCCGGCGCAACTCGTGCAAGGGGCTCGCGGGACAGGAGGGGGCCCGCCATGGTACCGCGCGGTGAGCGCGCCGTGCTCGCGCTCGTGCTGGCAAACGTCGCGCTTCAGGTGATCGACGGCGCGGCGACCTTCGCCGGCCTGCGCGCCGGGTTCGCCGAAGGGAACCCGCTGCTCGGGTGGGCGTTTGCCCAGTTCGGCGCCGGCCCTGCTCTCTGCCTCTTCAAGCTCGAGGCGATCGCGGCGCTCGCCGTGGTCTGGCGGCTCCGGACGAGCCCGCTCGCCATCCCGGCGCTCGCCTTGAGCGCCGTCCTCTACACCGCCTTCTCGGTCCTGCCGTGGGCCACGGCACTGGCCGGCCTTCAGTACATGTAGCGCGCGCGGTACGCGATCGAGGTGTCACGCACGTTCGTCGATGGCTGGTCGGCGTAGTCGCTGCCGAAGAATTCGATCGACCGCGTGCCGTCGAAGTGGGCCGGCGTCAGCAGGAACGTGCCGCCCGTGGTGGGAACCCAGAGCGCGTAGGCCGCCCGCACGTCGCCGCCCGTCAGCAGTCCGGTAAGCGCGCCGAGCCCGAGCCCGCCTACCGCCACGACGGTCTTCACGGGCAGATAGATGAGGTTCGCGGCGGCCGCCCCGAGCGCGAGCCCGGCCTCGCCCGCCTGGGTGTGCGCGGCCCCGGCAGGCCGCGTCTGCAGGATCGTGGCGAGCACGATCCCCAGTGTCACCGTCGTCAACCTCCGCATCGGATTCCTCCTCGCCGCGACGCGCGCGGCTGCCTCGAGCAGTGCCACGGGAGGGCAGGAGAGGCAAGCAGCCCTGAGGCCTCAGGCGGGCAGCGCCGCGAGCGCCTGCTCGTAGACCGCGAGATCCGGCGCCGAGAAGAGCACGAAGCGGACGAGGTCCAGCCATCCGGGACGGTCGCCGACCACGTGCGCCACCGTACCGAGGGCGATCGCCGCCGCCTCGGCGATCGGGAAGCGATAGGCGCCGGTGGAGATCGAGGGGAACGCGACCGACGTGAGCCCATACGCCAGCACCACCTCGAGGCTGCGCCGGTAGGCGCTCGCCAGCAGGTCCGGCTCCCCGTGCCGGCCGTCGCGGTAGACCGGTCCGACGGCATGGATCACGTGGCGGGCGGGCAGCCGGCCGGCCCCGGTGATCTTCGCGTCGCCCGTCGCACACCCTCCGAGGCGCCGGCACTCCTCGAGGATCGAAGGGCCGCCCGCGCGATGGATCGCGCCGTCGACGCCGCCGCCCCCGAGCAGCGTCGTGTTGGCGGCGTTCACGATCGCGTCGGTGTCCTGCTTCGTGATGTCCCCCTGCACGAGCTCGAGGAGGGTGCCTGCGATCCTGCGGCTCTTCATGTCGCGTCAGCTTAGACGTCGCCGGCGGCATCGAGGATCACGTCTTGCCCCCGCTCCTGTGCCCTGCTCCTGTTGCAGACCTGGCGGGAAGTGAGATAGAGAGGCACGAACGCGAACATCGAATCTGGGAGGGAGTCATGTGGAACGCGGTGGAAGGGGAGCCCCAGGCTGTGGTGTTCGTCAGCGACCGTGCCGGCGCCGCCCTCCGGCGGCGCGAGCGGTGCCTGAAGCTCGCCGGCATCGTCCATGAGATCCGCACCGAGCGGCGCCCTTCGGGAACCTACTACAAGCTCTCCGTGCGCGAGTCCGACACGGTGGCGGCGCACCTGGCGCTGCAGATGGGCGGCTGCAACCGGTCGCTCAAGCTCAAGGAGAGCCGGCCGAGCGTCACGGCGACGGTCCGGGAGATGAGCCGCACGCTCTGGGACGAGGCGGTGCTGCTGTTCTGGCGGCTCGCGGACTTCGTGCGGGGCGCGGCCCCGCGGCTGCTCACGGGCCCTGCGACCGCCCAGTCGGCCGACTAGCCGCTGACGTCCCCCGCCTCCCGACCCGCCCGCGCCTTGACCGGACGGCGCGACGTGCGCACCTTCCTGCCCGATGGTGGACGTCAACCGGATGACCCTGAAGGTCCAGGAAGCGCTCCAGCAGGCCGGCGGCATCGCCGCGCGCCGTAGCCACCAGGGCATCGACGTCGAGCACCTGCTGCTCGCCCTCCTCGAGGACGGGGCCGCCCTCGCGTCGTCCCTCCTCGAAGCCGCGGGGGTGGCCCCCCGCGCCGTGCGGGAGGCGCTCGAGCGGGAGCTCGCGCGCCGCCCGCAGGTGCGCGGTCCGGCGGCCGGGCCCGCCCAGACCTTCATCACGCAGCGCCTGAGCCAGGTCCTCGCCAGGGCCGAGGACGAGATGAAGGCGCTCAAGGACGAGTACGTGAGCGTCGAGCACATCCTGCTCGCCGTGGTCGACGATCCGGCGAGCCCACTCCGTGCCGTCGGGCTCACCCGCGAGCGCCTGATGGCGGCGCTCCGGCAGGTGCGGGGGAGCCAGCGGGTCACGTCGCCGGACCCCGAAGCCACCTACCAGGCGCTCGAGAAGTACGGCCGCGACCTCACCCGGCTCGCCGCGCAGGGGAAGCTCGACCCCGTGATCGGCCGTGACGACGAGATCCGGCGCGTCATCCAGGTGCTCTCGCGGCGCACCAAGAACAACCCCGTGCTCATCGGCGAGCCCGGCGTCGGCAAGACCGCGATCGTCGAAGGGCTCGCCCGCCGCATCGTCTCGGGCGATGTCCCCGAGAGCCTCAAGAACAAGCGCATCATCGCGCTCGACATGGGCGCGCTCGTCGCCGGCGCCAAGTTCCGGGGCGAGTTCGAGGAGCGCCTGAAGGCGGTGCTGAAGGAGGTGCAGTCCTCCGGCGGCGACATCATCCTGTTCATCGACGAGCTGCACACGGTGGTGGGCGCGGGCGCGGCCGAGGGGGCGATGGACGCCTCGAACCTCCTGAAGCCCATGCTCGCGCGCGGCGAGCTGCACTGCATCGGCGCCACCACGCTCGACGAGTACCGCAAGCACATCGAGAAGGACGCCGCCCTCGAGCGTCGCTTCCAGCCCGTGCTCGTCGACCAGCCCTCGGTCGAGGACACGATCTCGATCCTGCGCGGCTTGCGGGAGCGCTACGAGGTCCACCACGGCGTCCGCATCAAGGACGGGGCACTGGTGGCCGCGGCCGTGCTGTCGAACCGCTACATCTCCGACCGCTTCCTCCCCGACAAGGCGATCGACCTGATCGACGAGGCCGCCGCGCGGCTGCGGACGGAGATCGACTCCAAGCCCGAGGAGCTCGACGAGGTCGACCGCAAGATCATGCAGCTCGAGATCGAGCGGGAGGCGCTCAAGAAGGAGACCGACCTCGCGTCGCGCGAGCGGCTCGCCCGGCTCGAGGAGGAGCTCCAGGAGCTGCGGCGCTCGGCCGAGGGGCTGCGCGCGCAGTGGGAGACGGAGAAGGCGGGCATCGTCCGCCTGCGTGCCCTCCAGCACGAGATCGAGGAGACCAGGCGGGCCATCGAGCAGGCCGAGCGCCAGTACGACCTGAACAAGGCGGCGGAGCTGAAGTACGGGAAGCTCGTCCAGCTCGAGCGCGAGCTCGCCGAGAAGGAGGCGGCCCTCCGGCGCCAGCACGACGGCGGCGGCAAGCGCCTCCTCAAGGAGGAGGTCGACGAGGAGGACATCGCGGAGGTGGTCTCGCGCTGGACGGGGATCCCGGTGGCCAAGCTGGTCGAGGGCGAGCGCGAGAAGCTCCTCCACCTGGCCGAGCACCTCCACCGCCGCGTCGTCGGTCAGGATGAGGCGGTCGAGGCGGTTGCCAGCGCCGTGCTCCGGGCGCGTGCCGGCATCAAGGACCCGAACCGGCCGATCGGCTCGTTCATCTTCCTCGGCCCCACGGGCGTCGGGAAGACCGAGCTCGCGCGCGCGCTCGCCGAGTTCCTGTTCGACAGCGAGCAGGCGCTCGTCCGCCTCGACATGTCCGAGTACATGGAGAAGCACACCGTCGCGCGCCTGATCGGCGCCCCGCCCGGCTACGTCGGCTACGAGGAGGGCGGACAGCTGACCGAGGTCGTGCGGCGGAAGCCCTACTGCGTCATCCTCTTCGACGAGATCGAGAAGGCGCACCAGGACGTCTTCAACGTGCTCCTCCAGATCCTCGACGATGGCCGGTTGACCGACGGCCAGGGGCGGACCGTCGACTTCAAGAACACGGTCGTCATCATGACCTCCAACATCGGGAGCCAGGTGATCACCGGCTACGCCGGCGCTCACGAGACCATGCGCCAGCGCGTCCTGGACGCGCTCCGCGAGCACTTCCGGCCCGAGTTCCTGAACCGCATCGACGACATCGTCGTCTTCCACGCGCTGTCGCGCGCCGACGTGCGCCAGATCGTCGACCTCCAGCTCGCGCGGCTCGAGGCTCGCCTGGCCGACCGGCACCTGGCGCTCGACTTCACCGACCGCGCCAAGGAGCACCTGGCCGAGCGCGGCTACGACCCGGTCTACGGGGCCCGCCCGCTTCGCCGCGCCATCCAGCAGGAGGTGGAGACGCGCCTCGCGCAGCAGATCGTCGCCGGCGAGGTCCGGGACGGCGCCCGGGTGCGTGTCGATGCCGGGCCCACGGGTCTGGTGTTTACGACGATCGAGCCGGAGGAGCACGCCGCGGCGGCGCGTGCGTAGGCGCGCGCCCCCCCTGCCACCCCGTTTCGCCGGGGAGCCCGTGGTACGGGCCCCATGCATTCCTGCGTGCCGTGGCAGACGCGCGCGAAAAGGCTGGAGCATGCGCCTCGGCGGGACGGTGGGACATGCCACGCCTGCTCCACCCCCCGCCGAGACCGCCTCGCCGCCCGGGTCCGCGCCCGCCTGACCCGCCCTGACCTCCCCGCCCGGCGACCGGCGCCGAAGCAAATGCCTTGTTTTTGCGGGCCCCTACGTTACTCGCGCAGCCTCACCTCGGGGCCGCACTGGCCGCTCCTGCGGGTTGCCGCCCGAGCAGATCGGCAGCTAGGACACCCGGCCGCTTCCCGGGTCCTTCTCGTCGGCCGGTCATGACCAACGCCGGTCCCGGCCTTGCTACGCCCTTCCCGCCACGGATCGCGAGATCGTAGACGGGGACGCGAGGTGATGGCCAACCTCTTCCGACGCACCGTCAGCAGGCGCGTGCCGGTCGGCGCGGGCGCCTGCGTGTCCCCGGCCGCCGCGGCGTATCGCCGGCTCACCAGGCGATAAGCCACGCGGAATCACAAGAGGGGGACGACATGGAGCCGAGGACCAGTCATCCGCAGGCACGCACCGGCTTGCTCCACCGGTTCCTGCTGGCTCTGCTCATGGTGGCCCTCGGCCCCATCGCGGCGGCAGCTCAGCCTTTCGTCTACGTGGCGAGCGCCGGGAGCAATTCCCTTTCGGTGGTCGACGCGGCGACCATGGCCGTGCTGGGCGACCCCGTCCCCCTGGGCGTCGAGCCGACGGCGGTGACGGTGGCCGCGAGGTTCAAGCTCGTCCTGGTCACCGGCCGCGCCCAGAAGGGTCAGTTCGGCCGGCTGGACCTCATCCGCATCGGCGACCACAAGGTGGACCGGTCCGTGGCCGTCGGCTTCGGGCCCGTCGCCGTCGCCGTCGACCCGCATCGGCCCCTCGCCTACGTCCTCAACCACGAGAACCGCACCGTCGCCGTGTTTCACTTCGGGCGCCACGGGGTCATCCATATCTTCTGTGAGCCCTGCAACGGCGACTCGGACGGGATCAGGAGATTTCCGGACCTGATGGCCATGACGCCCGACGGTGCCCGCCTCTACCTGGCGGGGACGGACCAGGTGGTCTCGCATCACGCGTTTGCGTCCGAGCTCAACTTCATAACATTTAATTTTACCGGCTCACCTCATACGGCCCTCGCGCACAGCGTCCCGCTGGCGGGCGTGTCTGCCAACGGGATCGCCGTGACGCCCGACAGCCGGTTCGTCGTCATCACCACCTCCGATGCCTCCGGAGGGTTCGTCAGCGTCATCGACCGCGCGATCAAGCGCCGCGGGAGAAGGCTCCATCCCGTGGCACAGGGCCTCGGCAGCGCTTTTCTCCCTCACGATCTGGCAGTCGGCGCCAACGGGACCATCGGGACGTTCGGCCTGGTGACGGCGGATCGAGCGATCGTGAGACTCTCCGAATCGGGGACGACGGCTGCGGTCGAGCCGACCACGGGGCTCTTTCCCGTCAATTTCATCCCCGACAAGGTGGCCATCACGCCGAGCGGGACGCTCGCGTACATAACGGACCGCACGCAGCCGCTCGTCGCCAGGTTCGACATCCTGAAGGGCGGCGCGCCCGGGGCGGTGAGGGTGCTGCGGCTCGACGGGACCAAGCCCGAGGCGCTCGCGGTCACCCCGGACGGCAGGTTCGTCTTCGTCGTGCACGGGGATTCGACCGGGCTGAAGGGCATCGTCTCGAGGATCGATGTGGGAACCAACCAGGTGAACAGCGTCGAGGTTCAAGGGCGGCCCGTGGCGCTGGCCATCAGCACGATCCCGGCCTGTGATGCCCTCACCGGGAACTGCGGATGCCCTTCCGGCCTGCAGGCGTGTGGCGGCAAATGCCTGAGCCGCCTGAACCTCGAGAGCGACCCCGCCAACTGCGGCCAGTGCGGGCGCGTCTGTCCCGCCGGCGACATCTGCACCGCCGCCCGGTGCGTGTGCCCGCAGGGACGGGAAATGTGCAACGGGCGCTGCATCAACATCGCCGCCGACGCGGCCAACTGCGGCGGTTGCGGGAAAGTCTGCCCCGCGGGCGACGTCTGCACGTCGAGCCGGTGCGTCTGCCCGGCGGGCAAGGATATCTGCAACGGGCGGTGCGTGAGCCTGGACGCCGACCGGAGGAACTGCGGGCGCTGCGGGATCGCCTGCCCGACCAACGACGTGTGCTCCTCGGGCCGCTGCATCTGCCCGACGGAGAACGACGTCTGCAATGGCGTCTGCGTCAACCCGGACACAGACACCGCCAACTGCGGGAAGTGCGGCCTCGCCTGCAAGCCGCAGGAAACCTGCGACTCCGGAGAATGCGTCTGCCCGGAGGACCACCACGTGTGCAGCGGCCAGTGCGTCAACCTGGACACCAGTCCTGCGAACTGTGGACAGTGCGGTCACAACTGCATCCCCGGCGACACCTGCGTGTCCGGGCAGTGTGTCTGCCCGGAGGGCCGCACGGTGTGCAGCAGTCGGTGCGTCAACACCGACACCGACGCGGGTCACTGCGGCCGCTGCGGCAATTCTTGCGCGACCGGAGAGACCTGCGTCAACGGACGGTGCGGCTGAGCCAGCGAGGCCTCGGGGCGACCGTGCGCAGGAACCGCGACCTCACCCTGGCGCTCGCCGGCGTGGCGGCCCTCGCCGTCGTCCTCGACGTGGTCGGCATCGGGTGGGGCCTGCCGCACCCGACCGGCGACTGGGCGACCGACGGGCTGTCGCCGCTCGGCCCGCTGGCGCTCGCCTGGCACGTGCTGCACGCCGAGAAGTGGTGGGGCAAGTACCCGCCGTTCCACTTCCTGCTGCTCGCGCTCGTCCAGGCCCCGTACGTGGCCTGGCTCCGGCTTCGCGGGGAGATCGGGGCGATCGGTGCCGTCTACCCGTATGGGCTGGCGCACCCGCTGCTGGCGCTCGGCCGGCTCGCGCTCCTCGCGCGGCTGGTGAGCGTCGCCATGGGCGTGGCGACGGTGGTGTTCACGGCGCTCACCGCGGCGGAGCTGTTCGGCCTCCGCGCGGCCGTCCTCGCCGGCCTCGTCCTGCTCTCCTCGCCCGTCACGGTCTACTACGCCCACACGACCAACCTCGACATCCCGTACCTCTGCTGGACGACGGCAGGGCTCTGGCTGGCGGTGCGCGTCGTGCGCGGGGACGCCGCGGTCAGGACACACGTGCTCCTGGGCGCGGCTGCCGCGCTCGCCATCGCGACCAAGGACCAGGCCTACGCCTGCTTCGCGCTGCTCCCCGTGCCGATTCTCTGGCGACGGTGGCAGGCGGGGAGGCCGCTCGACACGGCGCTACTCGCGGCCCTGGCTTCGTTCGCCGCCGTCTACGCCCTGGCATCCCTCCTCGCCGTCGATCCGAGCGGCTACCTGGGGCACGCGCGCCAGCTGACGGGCCCCGCCAATCCCTACGCGGGCGTCCCGCTCTCGGCTGCGCGCGTGGTGCGCGTCAGCCTCCGAACCGCCAGCGCCACGGCGAGCACGCTGGGATGGCCATTCGCCCTCGCCGGCGTGGCAGGGCTCGTCCTGGCAGCCGTGCGTCGCACGCCCGGGGCCGAGATGCCGCTCGCGATGGGCCTCTCTTACTACTTGACGTTCATGATCCCGATCCTCTACGCGGTGCCGCGCTACACGCTCCCCCTGGTCGCCGCGCTGGCGCCGTTCGCCGGCCTCGGCCTGGCCTCCCTCTGGGGCAAGCCGGGAGCGCGGGGTGTCTCGGCGAGGCGCGCCCTGGTCGGCGTGGTCGTTGCCGTCGGCGTTGCTCGCGGCGCGTCGATGGACGTGCGCCTCCTGACCGACGCGCGCTACCCTGCCGAGAGCTGGCTCGCCGCCCACGCCCCCTCCGGCGTCATCGGCACCGACGCGGAGCCGTCCTACCTCCCGCGCCTCGCGCCGACGCGTCCCGTGGTACGCCTCACGCTCGGGCCCGACGGGCTCCACTATCCGGGGTCCGGACCGCCGGACCTGATCGTGCTCACGAGCGCCCGCTACCGCCAGTACTTCTGGCCCCCTCCACGCCCCGAGCGGCGCGTCCTCGCGGCGCTGCTGCGTGGCGAGCTCTGCTACGAGCGCGCCGCCGAGTTCCGCAGCCCGCAGCTCTTCGGCCCTCCCCTGGTCCGCGCCGTCTCGCCGCACATCATCGTGCTCCGGCGGCGCACCGAGCCGTGCGAGGCGGTGACCATTCAGCCGAGCCGCCGCAGCGCTCGCTCGGCCGCGCGCTTGAGCGACGCATCCTCGCTCGCCGCCGCGGCGCGCAGCGCCGCTACTACCTCCTCCGAGTTCGTGCCGAGCTCGCCGAGCGCGACGGCTGCCGCCCGCCGCACGCCGCCGTCGGGGTCTTCGAGCAGCGAGAGGAGACGGCGAGACGCCGTCACGCGGTCGACCGCGACCGCCGGCAGGGTCGACAGGGCCGCCAGCCGGACGCCCACGTCGGGATCGCCGAGCGCCGCCGCGGCGACGCCCTCCGCGTCGGTCGATGGCGCCCCGAGGTCCCGGATGCAGTAGAGCGCCATCTTCCGCTGCGGCCCCCGGCCGCGCGCGGCGAGCTCCGCGAGCATGCGGACCAGCTCGGGCTCGTCCCGCATGCGGACCACGATCCTCGCCGCCGCCCAGCGCAGGTCGCCGTCGTCCTCGCCGAGCGTCTCGAGGAGCACGGGCAGCGTGTCGCGCGGGGGCGCGCCGAGGAGCGCGAGCGCGTACGCCGCGCCCCAGCGCTGGCGGGCGGCGGTCGAGCGAAGCGCCGCAGCGAGCACGGCACGCACGGGCGTCCCGCGACGGTCGAGCGCCGCGAAGGCTTCGGCGGCGCGCCGCTGAACGACCTTGCGGTCGTGCCCGAGGCAGAGGGCGAGCGCCTCGAGCTCCGCGGTGCCGGCGTCGCCATGGCCAAGCTCGGCGATCGCCGCGACACGGTCCTCGACGCTCGGGCTGCGGAGCCGGTCCGCCACGCCCGTCATGTCGGCACGCCGCGCATGATGGTTGCCGCGATCGTCTCGAGCGGTCCGACGCCCAGGATGAAGTTCTCCGGCCGCGCGAAGACGCGCGTCACGACGTCGTCCAGCATCCGGCGCTCCGCGCGACAGCCGCGAAGCTCCCGCTCCAGCTGCTCGATCGCCGGGGAGTTCGCGATGAAGTCGCCCGCCAGCGCGAGGTCGGCGATCCTGACGCCATCCAGCATGAAATGGGCCTCGAGGCAGCCGAGCTGCGTGCGCGTTCTCGCCTGCCGGTCGAGCTCCGGACGCGGCGCCCGCTGGCGGAGCCAGCGGTCCCCGTCGATGGGCGCTGGCGCGGGCGCCTCCCCGGCCTCGAACGTCAATCCGAACACCTCCTCGTAGCCGCGCCGGACGAGCGCCGCGACGTCGTCGAGCGACAGCGTCGCTCCCAGGCGCCCCAGCGACGTCGTGCCGTCGGCGGTGAGCATCTCGGCCGAGACCACCCCGTCCGGATCCAGCTCGTCCAGGAACGCCGGCAGGAGGCCGAAGTCACGCCGGTTGGCGAGGATCGCCTCGAAGAGGAGCACACCGGTCGGACTGACCTCGAACGTCACGAGTCCGAGCGGCCGCCGATCCACGGTGATGAGGTCCCGGCCGGGGTAGAACGCCGCCACGCCGGCCGCCTTCAGCCCCTCGAGGATGCCCCGCACGCAGCGGTTCATCACCTGGTCGGGGGC
The DNA here is from genome assembly GCA_005888095.1 of Deltaproteobacteria bacterium. Lineage (GTDB taxonomy): Bacteria > Desulfobacterota > Binatia > DP-6 > DP-6 > DP-3. Next base: position 27,514 of record VBKF01000124.1, read on the forward strand.
GAGCGCGAGCGGCTCCGCCGAGACCAGCGCCGAGCGGTGCGGGAGGGTGAGGGCGAGGCCGACGAACCCGTCGCCGAACGCCGTCGCGCGGCCGCCGGAGTGGCGGCGGTGCAGGCGGACGCGCGTGCCGGGGCGCCCCGGCGGCAGCAGGTGATAGCGGCCGAGCGAGAGAACGTCGCCGGCGAACTCGTAGACGCGCATGACCAGCGCCCCGGCAGCGAGCGCGCCGGCATCCGCACCGAGGCTCGCGGCCGGCGAGATCCCCGGCTGGACGACGAGCGTCACGGGACTCACGGCGGCGTCAGAATATCGCGACGCTCTTGATGTTGACGAACTCGCGAATGCCGTACTCCGACAGCTCCCGCCCGTAGCCCGACCGCTTGACGCCTCCGAACGGCAGCCGCGGGTCGGACCGGACCTGCCCGTTCACGAACACGCAGCCCGCCTCGATCTCGCCGGCCAGTCGCTCCGCCCGGCCGTCGTGGCGCGTCCACAGCGACGCCCCGAGGCCGTACGGGGAGTCGTTGGCGAGCGCGATCGCCTCCGCCTCGTCCCGGGCCCGGATCACGGCCGCGACCGGACCGAAGGTCTCCTCGTCGAACGCCGGCATCCCCCGGCGGACGGCGACGAGCACCGTCGGCGGATAGAACGCGCCCGGCGCCTCCGGCACCCGCCCGCCGAGCACGACCTCGGCGCCGCGCCGCACCGACTCCTCCACCTGGCGATGCAGGTCGTCGCGCAGGTCGTGGCGTGCCTGCGGACCGACCTGCGTCTCGGGGCTGAGCGGATCGCCCATCCGCCGCGATCGCATCTCGGCCACGAAGAGGTCGAGGAAGGGCTCGGCCACCGCGTCGACGACGATGAAGCGCTTGGCGGCGATGCAGCTCTGGCCGTTGTTGATGAGACGCGCCTCGGCGGCGGTGCGCGCGGCGGCCGCGACGTCGGCGTCCTCCAGGACGACGAACGGGTCGCTCCCGCCGAGCTCGAGCACGGTCTTCTTGAGCTCGCGCCCGGCCTGCTCCGCGACGCGGCTCCCGGCGCGGTCGCTGCCGGTCAGCGTGACGCCGCGCACGCGCGGGTCGGCGATGATGGACCCGACCCCCTCCGGCCCGACGAGCACGGTGCGGAACACACCTTCGGGCAGGCCCGCTTCCCGGAAGACCCGCTCGATCTCGAGCGCGCAGCGCGGCACGTTCGAGGCATGCTTCAGGATCCCCGCATTGCCCGCGACGAGCGCCGGGGCGGCGAAGCGGAAGACCTGCCAGAAGGGAAAGTTCCACGGCATGATCGCGAGCACGGGACCGAGCGGGTCGAAGCGGACGTAGCTCCGGCGTGCGTCGGTCCGGCGGGGCTGCGGGGCGAGGAACTCCTCGGCGTGCTCGGCGTAATAGTCGCAGCCCCAGGCGCACTTCTCGACCTCCGCCTCGCCCTGCGCGATCGGCTTTCCCATCTCGAGCGCCATGGTGCGGGCGTACGCGGCCTTCTTCGCGCGCAGCACGCGCGCCGCATCCCCGATCGCCCGCGCACGCTCCTTGATCGGCCGTCGCCGCCAGTCGAGGAAGGCACGGTGCACGTCGTCGAGCAGGCGCTCGGTCTCCTTCGGAGTGGTTTCGGCGAAGGTCTCCAGCACCTCGCCGGTGGTGGGGTTGACGGACCGGATGCTCATGGATGCCTCCTGCGGCGCATCAGACGGGGCACACGAGAGCCCCCAACTTCTCGGTGAGCCGCATGTTCTCGCCGTAGTCGACGGGACAGGCGACCACCGCCGGGACGGCCTGCCGGAAGGCATCCTCGAGGATGGGCCCGAGCTCGGCCGCGGCGGTGACGCGATAGCCGCGGCAGCCGAAGGCCTCCGCCAGCGCCACGAAATCGGGGTTGCCGAAGTCGACGAAGGCGGGCCGCCCGTAGCGTCTCAGCTGATTCCACTTGATGACCCCGTAGGCGCCGTCCTCGAAGACGACGGTCACGACAGGCGTCCGCGCCCGCAGCGCCGTCTCCAGCTCCTGCACGTTCATCAGGAAGCCGCCATCGCCGGACGCCGCGAGGACGCGCCTCTCGGGGTGGAGCAGCTTGGCGCCGATCGCGCCGGGGAGTGCGATGCCCATGCTCGCGAAGCCGTTCGAGATGACGCAGGTGTTCGGCGCCGCACACGGGTACAGACGCGCGATCCAGAGCTTGTGGGCGCCGACGTCGCTCACCAGGATGTCGTCGTCGCCGAGCGCCGCGCGCAGCTCCCGTACCACGCGCTGCGGCTTTAGGGGGAAGGCGTCGCTCCCCGACTCGGCCTCGAGCTCGCTCCGGATGACGTCGCGCAGCTCGCTCGCCCGCGTCATGCCGCGGGCCTCGGCCCGCGCCGACGCGCGTGCGGCGATCCGCGGGAGCGAGGCGGCGATGGCGCCCTGCACGCCGACGGCCACCTGGTACGCGGTATCCACCTCCGCCGGCGACGGGTCGACGTGCACGATGCGCTTGTCGTGCCCGGGGTTCCAGCACGCCGGGGCGTACTCGACGAGGTCGTAGCCGACGCAGATGACGACGTCCGCGCCGTCGAGCCCGCAGGAGATGTAGTCGCGCTGCTGGAGGCCGACGGTGCCGAGGCAGAGCGGGTGGCGGTCCGGCAGGCTTCCCTTGCCCATGAAGGTCTCCGCCACCGGGATGCCGAGCGTCTCGGCGAAGTGCCTGAGCGCCTCGTGGGCCCGCCCGCGCGCCACGCCGTTGCCGGCGAGGATGATCGGATCGCGCGCCTCCGAGACGATCCTCGCCGCGCGCTCGATCTGCTGCTCGAGCGGCTCGGTGGGAAAGGGCTGCTGCGGGAGGAGCGGCCCGAGGCCGGACGGCGCCGTCGCCTCCGCCACGTCCTCCGGCAGGTCGAGGTGCGTGGCCCCCGGCTTCTCCGTCTGGGCCACCTTGAAGGCCTTGCGGACCGCCTCGGGCACCACGGCCGGACGGACGAGCTGCGCGTTCCACTTGACCGCCGGCCGGAAGAGCGCGAGCAGGTCGAGGTACTGATGCGACTCCTTGTGGAACCGCTCGGTGCCCGCCTGCGCGGTGATCGCCACCAGCGGCGCGCGGTCCATGCTGGCGTCGGCGACGCCCGTGAGGAGGTTGGTGGCGCCCGGGCCGAGCGTCGCGAGGCAGACCCGCGCCTTGCCGCTGAGCCGCCCCTGCACGTCGGCCATGAACGCCGCACCCTGCTCGTGGCGCGTCTGGAGGAAATGGATATCGGAGTCGAGCAGCGCGTCGAGCAGCGCGAGCGTCTCCTCCCCGGGCACGCCGAAGGCCCAGTCGACGCCCTCGTTCTCGAGGCAGCGGACGAGCAGCTCCGCCGTGGTCATCCACCTTCGCCTATGGCACAGCCGGCGGGCGTATGCGATCGCGGCAGGTAGGGGCGGTGATCTCGGACTGCGCGTGCGACGTGCCGAGCTTGGACGTGGAAGGAGCGATGACAACGCGCGCGCCGCTGTCTGTCAGGGCAGGACGACGTGGCAACCGACGTCGACGGCGATCCCCGGCCGTCGGGCGCGACGTGCGACATCGGGGCCGACGAGTTCGTCCCCTGAGCCGCGATCACGGGCGGGTCGCGCCGCGACGATCGTCTCGCCGGAAAGTAGGGCGCAGGGGCGCTTCGGGGGCGCGGGCGGCCGCCTCTCTTTTTTACGTTGACGGCGCGCGCACGGGTGGCGTACACCCAGTCGTTAGTTCGGAAAAAGAACCGTGAACGAACCGGAGATGGAGAAGACCCCAATGCCGAGCTCACGCCCCGCCGTCGCCGCGCTGGCCGCCCTGACGCTCCTGTTCGCGACCGCCGGCGTCGTCCACGCCGACGGCAATCTCGGGAACGTCAATCACGTCATCATCGTGATGATGGAGAACCATTCCTTCGACAACTACTTCGGCGTGCTCCCCTACGCGACCGGATCGCCCTACCACGGCGGACCGTGCGCCCCGAGCGACCATAGCTGCGTCGACGGGCTCACCTGCACGCGGGATATGAGCGGGAACTACAGCTGCAGCAACTCGAACCTCGACGACGACGCGTCGCTGGCGTACGCCTTCCACGATCCGCGCTACTGCACCGGGCCCGACCTCCAGCACAACTGGCAGGGGAGCCACCAGGAGGCGAACTACAGCAGCCCCGCCGGTGCGCTCCTGTTCAGCCCGAACGACGGCTTCGTCCTGGTGAACGATGCCCAGGAGCAGATCGACTCCGGCGAGACCCTGACCGACGACGACACGATCGGCTTCTACAACGAGGACGACCTTCCCTTCTATTACGGCATCGCCCAGACGTTCGCGATGAACGATCGCTACTTCTGCTCGGTCGTCGGGCCGACGTTCCCGAACCGTTCCTACGAGATGGCCGCGACGTCGTTCGGCCATCTCACGACGAACGAGATCATTCCGCCGGTCCCGAACAGCTACAAGCCGATCACCGGCACGATCTTCGACCTCCTCGACGCGAACGTGGTCTCCTGGAAGAACTACTACGGGAACCTCCCGACGTCGTTCATCTTCCGGCTCAACAACACCAACGCGGTGCCCGTCACACCGAATTTCTTCACCGACGCGGCGGCCGGAACGCTGCCGACGATCTCGTTCGTCGATCCGATCCTCGTCGGCCCGACGGAGAACGACGAGCACCCGCCCACGGACATCCGCGCAGGCGAGTTCTTCGTCTGGCAGGTCATCAACGCGGTGCGGAACGGCCCGAACTGGAGTGACTCCGTCATCTTCTTCACGTACGACGAGCACGGCGGCTTCTACGACCACGTCGCGCCGCCGCAAGCTCCCCAGGGCGGCGCGCTGAATCCCGACGGCATCAACCCGGGGCAGTGCGCGGATCTCTCGAACCCGCCCGCCAGCCAGCAACCCGGAGGAGGGGTCCAGTGCAGCGTCAGCCAGTCCGACGCCGCGGCGATCTGTCCGGGCTTCACCCCGACGGGGCCGTACCCGGCGGCCTGCGCCAACTTCAATCAGCTCGGCTTCCGCGTTCCGTTCGTCGCGGTGTCGCCGTTCTCGAAGCCGCAGTACGTCTCCCACACGATCGGGGATCACACCTCGATGCTCGCCTTCATCGAGAAGCGGTTCCTCGGCTCGCAGTTCCTGACCGCGCGTGACCAGAACGCGGACACGCTCGAAGACCTGTTCGACTTCGACAACTCGCCCTCGCTCACCACCACCGTGCCGACGGCACCCGCCCCCCTCCCGAACGACCCGGGCTGCCCGTACACGACCACCACGACGACGGTGGTGGCGGTCACGACGACCACCACGACCACGACGACCACCACGACAACCCTGGAAGACACGGGCTACGTCCCCCCAGACGCGACCACGGGGAAGTGCGAGGACCGTGTCGAGAAGGCGCTCGCGAAGTACATGGCGGCCGTCGTCAGGTGTCACGTGAAGTCGGCCGACGCGGGCGTGAAAGGCGCGCCGCTCGACGACGAGGCCTGCGAGTCGAATCCGTCGACGGGCAAGGGCGCCAAGGAGAAGTATGACGCCGCCATCGCGAAGCTCGTGGCGAAGGGGTGCGGCGGTTGCGCGACCACGAATGCGCCGGGGCTCCGGGCGGCGGCCGAGTCGTTCCTCGAGAGCAACAACGGACAGTCCTACTGCGCGGGAAGCACGCCCTTCCTGGGTGGCGACGACAGCGGTTTCGTCCCGCCCGATGCGGGCACCGGGAAGTGCGAGGACGGGGTGGCGAAAGTGCTCAGCAAGTACGTCGCGAACGTCATCAAGTGCCACATCAAGTCCGCTGATTCGGGCGTGAAGGGCGTTCCGCTCGACGACGAGCTCTGCGAATCGAATCCGTCGACTGGGAAGGGGGCCAAGGAGAAATACGACGCCGCCATCGGGAAGCTGGTGATCAGGGGCTGCGGGGGCTGCGCCATCTCGAACGCGCCGGGCCTGCGGGCGGCGGCGGAGTCGTTCCTCGACACCAACAACGGGCAAGCATACTGCGCCGGCTCGGTTCCCTTTTAGCGGCCGCGACCGGGGGGGGACGGATCGTCAACGGCGCGCGCTCGCGCTCGAGCGGGAGCCCTGAAGATTATCCCCGTCGTCGTCGCCAAGTGGCGGCGGTCACCGTACCGTGCAGGGTGGTGCCGTCCCGTAGCGGCGCGAGCATAGAACGTCCCCGACGGCATCATCCCTTGCCCGGAGATCGTCGCTGATCATGGCGTGGAAGAGCCGCGGAGACGGACGAGAAGGCGGGGCGCCCGAGCGAGCCTTAACGATCGGCGCACGGTCTCGCGTGCGACGCCCTCCGGCCGGGCAAGCGGCGAGGAACGCGCGCGCCGCACATGCCCAGCTTAGTTAGCTACCGGAGGCGCGCGAGGAAGATATCGTCCATGCCCGCGCCGCCGAGCACCGTGCCGCCGAAGTCCAGCCCGAGCCGATACGAGCCCGTCACCACCGGCCTCCCGCTGCGATCCACCGCCACCCCGTTGCCGGCGTCGGAATCCGCGCCGCCGAAGCGCTGCGTCGCGAGCGGGACGCCATCCGCCGAGTACCGCGCCACGAAGATGTCGCTCCGGCCGGCGCTGATGAGGGACCCGGTCCCGAAGTTGACCGCCGCCTGGA
>VBKF01000125.1 GCA_005888095.1 Deltaproteobacteria bacterium
GTGAGATCACATCGGCCCGACCTTCATCACCTCCACGTCGGTCCGGCATCCCGCGACGTACGCCCGTGCTCAGATAGTCGAGGCGACCCGCTCCGCCCCGTGCAGCGATGAGGCGACAGAGCGCGATCGCCTCGTGCGTGCTGCCACGTTTGCATCGCAGGCCTCCGAAAGCGATAGATCGAACCTAGTCGAGGTGGCCATGTGCAAGACCCGATCGGCCCGCTCGAGGGTCAGCTGATGCGTCTGCGTATGCCGGGCGAACTTCGGTACCATGCATCGCCCTGTATCCCCGATAGGCGGCCTCGCTCGGAGCCCGGAAGGTCCCGCATCAAGCGGGCGTAGCGCTCTTGGAACGTCGATCGTCTCGCGTCCGAATGACAACGATCAGTGACTCTCGAGATCGCCGGATGAGAGGCTCGTGATGACGCCTCTCTGTCCATCGCAGGTAGCGGAGTGTGCAAGAGGGCGGGTCCGGAATTGGCGCGCACAAGATGGTCCTCAGCAGCGCTACGCGTTCATCGTCACCGACGGGCAGGGCCACGATCTCGAACTTGAGCCGCTGCAGCCGCCTCTCGGCTTTCTGAAGGGCCCTCGTGCCGGCGATCCGCCGAGCGCGAAGAAGCTGCCTCAGTGTTCGCCGGCTACGCTGCGTGAGCCGACGCAGTCTGAGGATGCGCCGCTTCAGTTGTGGGTGCGCACGCTGGACGGATTGCAGCAGCCCGGGCAATTCGTCGAGCGCGGTCGCGGCGCCCGAGACGCGACAGACCTCGAAATCCACGGCTTGAGAGATCGAACATCCGACCGTTGTGCACGCCTCCGCCGAACACGCGTCCGTGTCGGCACACTCGAGGTCCGTGTTGCAGACCGGGACCAGCGTCACACCGCCCAGCGTCCCGGTCGAGGTGTCAATCGTCGCGACGGTCCAGTCGACGCCGGTGCCATTATTCTTCGTCCGCCCCCACGCATAGACGTTCGGCGGGGTGCCAACGGCCACTCCGACGGCGATGTCGCCCTCAACCACTCCCCCGAACGACCCATCGATCGTGTCATTCCAAAGAACCTGGCCAGTGGCGCCGTTGAGCTTCAGGACGGCAAAATCGATGCCGGTTCCCGTGTCATCGACCTCACCGGCCGCGTATACGTCGCCGTTGCCGTCCGTGGCGACCGCGTGGGCGATATCTCCGCTGTTCGAGGCAGTCCCGCTGCCGCTGAAGATCCACTTGAGCTCACCGGTCATCGCGGCGAGCTTGGCGACGGTGAAGTCAAACGCGGTCGGAAACGCGGGGTTGTTCTGTGGGTTGACGATCGTTCCCGCTGCGACGACGTCACCGATGGGGTCGAGCGTCAGCGCCTCGGCCCTTCCACTCCCAACCGTGCTCGGGAGTTCCCGGGTCCACACCGGCTGCCCATCATTCGCGCCGAGCCGGGCGACAAAGAAATTAGTGCGCCGCTCGTTCGGTACCGGCTTCTCGCCGGCGACGAACACGTCTCCCGATGACCCCACCCGCACGGCGGCCACGCGATCGTTCGGCGGCGATCCCGCGGACGTAGCCCAAAGAACTAGGCCTGATCCGCCGGCGAGCCTGGCCGTTACCCCATCGAGGTCTCCCGCTCCATTCACGATGAATCCGCCGACAACAACATCGTCTTCCGGAGTCATCGCGACGTCGAGGCCATCGGCCTCGCCCGTCTCATGGGGCCCAACCTCAGTCCTCCAGAGCTCGTGTCCGTCCATGGCCGCGAGGCGGACGACAACGACCTGTTGGACTGAACCCAAACCATCAGAGCGGGGGTCAGTCAGATGTCCCACCGCCACGACGTCGCCGTCACCCGCGGCCACCAGCCGCCGCGCGGCGTTTGACACGTTGATCCCACTCGCCCCGCCGCGGATACCGGCGCGCCAGAGTTCGCGGCCATCGGCGGCGTCGAGACACACCACCGCGAAGGCATGATCGACCGTACCACCAACGGCCACCGTCGACCCCAGGCGTACCACTGATGCCACAGCCTCGGCTGAGAATCCGAGCCACTTCCTCCACCGCGGCTGTCCCGACATCCGGTCAAAGGCGCGAACCGTGAGTTGCGTCGTGCCGAATGCGTCGTGCTCCCTCCCCGACACGACCACGGAGTCTTCAACCTCAACAAGGCTATACGCTTCGTCGAAGGAGCTGATGAGGGGTCCGCCTGTCACGGTGACCCACGCCTCGACGCGAGCGCCGTAACCCAGAACGGCGCTTATACCGAGAAGCGCAACCGCTCGCCGGTTCGTCCGGCTTCGAGGCCAATGCGGTCGCTGGCGGGCGTGAGCCCGCCCCGCCGCATTGCCACTAGCAACCGGCCGCCACACGAACATCTGGATCAGGCGACCCATTCGTAACGTTGCGCGTATCACCGAACGCGGCAATCCATGGAGAGCCGGCTCCGGGCTTCGGGCGGGTCGATCACCCCAGCGCAGGGACGACCTCCTGCCCGAGTTGCACCAGCGACGTCACCGCCACCTCGCGCGGCATGCCCGTGGAGCCCGGGATCACGTAGCAGAAGTCGAGGCCGAGCGCGGCGAGCCGCCGGAACCGCTCGCGCGCGACATCGACCGGGCCCGCGATCGCGAACCAGTCGACGAACTCGTCGCTGATGCCCGCCGTGTGCGGCACCCCGGTCCGGGTGTGCTGCCGCATGTCGTAGTGCTCGCGGAGCCAGCGGGCGGCCGCCGCGAGCGGCGCCGGCAGGCGCGTGAGATCGCTGCCGCGGAACGCCGAGAAGCGGGCGAAGCTCGCGGCCGAGCCGCGGACGGCGTCGCGCGCGACGGGCACGTCGTCGTGGATGACGGCGTTCACGAACGCCCCGCAGCGGAGCGTGCGGCCGGCGGCTCGCGCCGCGTCGCGAACGCGCTCCAGGACACTCGCGACGTACTGCGGATCCGCACCGACGGCGAGGCAGACGGCATCGGCACGGCGAGCGGCCACCTCGACGACGCGCCGGCCCGTGGCCGCGACCTCGACCGGCACCTTCGGGACGTCGGTGTGCTCGAGCCATTCGAGGCGGCTCGCGAAGCCGTCGCGGTCGACGGCCTCCCCGCGCAGGTAGGCCTGCACCGCCGTCAGGTAGCGCTCGAAGCTCGCGACGGGATCCTCGCGCTTGCCGATCCGCTGCACCGAGGAATCGCCGCGGCCGATGCCGAGGACCGCGCGGCCGCCGCTCTCCACCTGGAGGGCCAGCGCCGCGGAAGCGGTGACCGCGGGATCGCGCGTGATCGAGTTGGTGACGCCGGGGCCGAGACGGATCCGCGTCGTGGCCTTCGCCGCAAGCATGAGCTGGCCCCACACCTCGGGCGCGAGGTTCTGGCTGTCGGGGAAGAGCACGGTGTGGAGGCCGAGCGCCTCGAGCCGTCGTGCGGTGTCGGCGGACCGGCCGGGCCCGGCGACGGCGAGAACGCCGATGTCCATCTCTAACCGAGCGCCGCCAGATCGATCCGATAGAGCTCGGCGACGTTCTCGCACAGGATCGCGCGCCGCTGCGCCTCGGTGAGCTCGCCGGTGTGCTCGGCCAGCATCTGCTGCGACCACGGCCACGTGGAGTCGCTGTGCGGGAAGTCGTTCGCCCACATGAGCCGCCGCCAGTTCATCATGCCGACGCTCTTGAAGGCGACCCAGTCGTCCTGGAACGTCGTGTAGATGCTCTCGGCGAAGTACTCGGACGGCAGCTTCGAGAGCGCCTGGCCGGGCGGCAGCCAGTTGCGATGGCGCTTGAAGGCGTGGTCCATGCGGTACATGTAGTGCGGCACCCAGCCGGCGTCGGCCTCGACGCAGACGACGCGCAGCCTCGGGTGGCGCTCGAAGACGCCGCCCAGGACGAGCGTTCCCATGATGTCCTGGCAGCCGCGGATGACGGACAGGAAGGCGTTCATCCGGGGACCCCGCGTCGGCGTCGTCTCCCGGGTGGTCAGGATGTGGAACGAGAGCGGCAGCCCGAGGTCGATCGCCGCCTCCCAGAACTCGTCGTACGCGGGCGAGTCGTAGTCCTCGACGCCGGGGTGCCCGGGCATCATCACGCCGCGGAGACCCATCGCCTGGATCGCCCGGATGTCCTCGATGCCCTCGGCCGGTGTGCGCATCGCCGTCTGGCCGACGCCGAGGAGCCGGTCGGAGTGCGGCGCGCAGTACGCGGCCAGCCAGCGGTTGTACGCGTCGCAGCACGCCTTCTTGTAGTCGAGGTCGCGATGGTTGCAGATCGCCATGCCGACCGTGGGGTAGACGACCTCGGCCGCGACGCCGTCGCGCGCCTGATCGGCCATGCGCGCCTCGGGGTCCCAGCCGCCCCGGTGGAGGTCCTCGAAGCGCGTGCCCATCAGGCGGATCTCCTCCGCCGGCTTGCCGGCGGCCGCCACGATGCCGAGCGGGATCGGCGTCTTCATCCCCTCGATGACGAAGATGTCGCCCATCCCTTCGATGTGCTGGAGGTGCGGCGCGCGGTCGCGGAACTTCGGGTCGATGTTGTCGAGGTAGGCGTTCGGGGGCTCGGTCACGTGGGAGTCGGCCGAGATGATCGGGTAGGTCATTCGGCGTGGCCTCCTCTGAGCACGCGGCCCGGCAAGGGGCCCTCGGGGTCGACGGCATCGCGGCCGTCCTCGCGAATGACCACGCCGTTCACGACGACGGCGCGGACGCCGACCGCGTCCGAGACGAGACGATCCGCGCCGGCGGGGAAGTCGTACACGCGCCGGAGCGGCCGGCAGCCCACCGTGGCGGGATCGAAGACGGTGACGTCCGCGGCGAGGCCGGGAGCGAGGCGGCCGCGGTCGGTGATGCCGAAGACCTCTGCCGGCTCGGCCGTCAGCCTGCGCACCGCCTCCTCGAGCGAGAGGACGCTCCTTTCCCTGACCCACGTGCCGAGCAGCTCGGTCGGTGCGCAGGCGTCGCAGAGCTGGCTCGCGTGCGCGCCGGCGTCCGAGAGCCCCAGCATGCTCGCCGGGTGGCGGAGCAGCTCGGCGACGACCGCCTCGTCGGTATTGAGCACCGCCAGACGGAAGCGTGTCTCGAGCCCCGAGGCGAGCGAGAGGTCGAGCGCCAGGTCGACGGGATGGACGCCGCGCTCCGCCGCGACCTCGGCGAGCCGGCGCTCGGCGAGCGAGGGGTCGGCAGGGTGCTCGGTGATCTGCATGCTCCGGAACGCCTCGGCGAGCCGCCCGCCATCGATCTTCTCCCGAAGTGACCGCCGGAACTCGGCGTCGGCGTAGATCGCGCGCTTGCCGGCGGCATCCGCCCGGGACACCGGCCTCATGACCGACATGGGCTCGAGCGGGAAGGGGGCCTGCAGGTTGAACTCCACCATCAGCGGCCGGCAGGACACCTGCGGGATCACCCGGATGCCGCGCGCCTGCATGGCGGCCGACTGCTCGAGGACGGCGCGGTGGCCGTCGGGCCCGAGCATGCCGCCGAGCAGCGCCGTCCAGCTGACCGGCCTGCCGGTGCGCTGCTGGATGGCCGCGAACTCGTCGAGGAAGAGGCCCGGCCCGAGGGTCGCCTGCATCACGTTGCCGCCCTCGGCGAGGCAGCCGGCCAGCGCCTCGATCTCCTCCCACGCGGCGACGCGGCTCGGCACCGGGCGGCCCTCCCAGCCGACGTGCGTCGGCGACTTGGAGGTCGCGAAGCCGACGGCACCGGCGCGCAGCGCCTCGGCGACGAGCCGGCGCATGGCCGCGATCTCCTCCGCCGTCGCCTCGCGCTCCGTCGCTTCCTCGCCCATCACGTAGAGGCGCACGGGGGTATGCCCGACGAGCGCGCCGACGTTGATTGCGGTGCCCCGTTGCTCGATGGCGGCGAGGAACTCCGCGAAGGTCTCGAAGGGCCACTCGGCGCCGATCCCCGCGCGCAGGGCGTCGAGCGACATGCCCTCCACCTTCTCGAGGGTGCGCAGCACGAGATCGCGATGCGCGGGCCGCGTCGGCGCGACGCCGAAGCCGCAGTTCCCCATCACCACCGAGGTGACGCCGTGCCACGGCGAGATCGTGAGCATGCGATCCCAGAAGACCTGGGCGTCGTAGTGCGTGTGGATGTCGACGAAACCCGGCGCGACGACGGCGCCCTCGGCGTCGAGCACGCGGCGGGCCGCCCCGGGCACGGCGCCGAGCGCGGCGATGCGGCCGTCGCGGATCGCGACGTCGCCCGGACGCGCCGGTGCGCCCGTCCCGTCGACGAGCGTCCCGCCGCGGATCAGCAGGTCGAAGTGCTCGGCCATCGTCGGAGCCCCCGCGCCGGACCTTAGCGCGAAGCGCGCCGCCTCGGCTACCCAGGCGGGGCGACGACAGGCTATAAGCGCGCCCATGCCGCCCGCGGTGCGCCGCTACCTCCTGCTCGAGCAGGGCGTGGGCGCGGCGGTCTTCAACTTCGTCCTGAACGCGGCGATCGCCGGGGCGATGTTCCGCAGCGTGGACGTCGTGCCGCTCTGGGGGCAGCAGAGCATCATGGGCGACACGATCGGTACGTGCTTCCTCCTGCCTCTCCTCACCTGCCTCATCGCGACGCGTCTTGTGCGCGGCCACCTGCGCGCGGGCAAGGTGGCGTCGCTCGGCTGGACGCGTGCCTCTCACCCGGTGCTCGGCTGGCTGCCGCGGACCACGGCCCGCCGCGGCGTCGCGCTCGGCGTCGCATGCATCGCGCTGCTCGCGCCGCTCGCCTTCGTCGCCCTCGGTTTGCTGGGCGTCGCCGGCCTGCCCTTCTGGCGGTTCGTCCTCTTCAAGGCCGCCTTCGCGGCGCTGGCGGCGGCGCTGGTGACGCCGCTCGTCGCGCTGTGGGCGATCGCGGAGGCGCCGGTGCCCCGCGAGTCCGCCACGCCGACGTGAACCCTCGCTCCGCCGTCGCCATCTCCGGCACGGACCCGCCGCTGACCGACCCGGGCGCCGAGGCCTCCCGCCGCGCGCTCGCCGCCGAGCGCCTGCGGAGCACGCGCTGGCTCGGCGTGTTCCGCTTCGTCGGCATCTCCATCGCCTTCGCCTTGAACCTCCTCGTCCCCGAGGTCATCCCGGGGGCGCGCGCCTTCCAGTCCGACGTGCGTCTGTTCGCCTGCTACTGGACGGCGGCCGCGGCGGTCTTCTGGGCCACCCGCCGCTCGGAGCGCACCGCGCGCCTGGTCGGCCTGGACATCGTCCTGATCGACATGCCGTCCACCTTCCTGCTCGCGTGGGACGTCGTGGAGAAGAACCCGGGCGCGGCCCCGCTCGCCACCAGCAGCGGGGCCTTCTACATGCTCCTCGTCATGGCGGCGGCCTTCTCGCTCCGCGTCTCACGCATCATCCTCGCCTTCGCGGTCGGTGCCGCGCTCGAGGTGCTGCTGCTGGTGCTCGCCGGGGTCGGGACGCAGTTCACGATCTGGGGGGTCGGAGTCATGGCCGGGGTGGCCGCCGGCTGCGTGTACAACACGCGGCGCACCATCAACCTCGTCCACAGCGTCGCCGACGAGCACCGCCGGCGCGAGCGCCTCGGCCGCTACTTCTCCCCGCAGGTCGCCGCGCACGTCGAGCGGCTGGCCGACGGCGCCGCCGCCGGCGAGAGCCGCGAGGTGACGATCCTCTTCAGCGACATCCGCGAGTTCACCGCGCTCAGCGAACGGCTCTCGAGCGCGCAGGTGGTCGAGATGCTGAACGCGTACCACGAGCGGATGGTCGAGACGATCTTCGCGCACGGCGGCACGCTCGACAAGTACATCGGCGACGGGATCATGGCGTACTTCGGCGCGCCCGTGCCGCAGCCCGACCACGCCGAGCGCGCCGTGCGCTGCGCGCTCGCCATGCAGGACGCCCTCGCGGAGCTGAACGCCGACCGGCGGAGCCGCAGCGAGCCGCCGCTCCGCATGGGCATCGGCATCCACAGCGGCACGGTCGTGGTGGGCGACGTCGGCGCCGCTCGACGACGGGAGTACACCGCGATCGGCGACGCCGTGAACGTGGCGGCGCGCATCGAGCAGCACACGAAGCTCCAGGGCGCCGCCATCCTCGTGTCGGAGGAGACGCGCCGGCAGGTGCGTGAGGCGGTCCCCTTCGTCCCCGCCGGCTTGCTGCACCTGCCGGGCAAGTCGGAGCCGGTGCCGTGCTACGCGCCCGTCTTCGCGGAAGTGCGCGCGAGCCGACCGGCGACCGGGAGCTAATCCCCCGCGTAGAGGCGCGCGAAGTAGTCGCGCACCATCCGGTCCGACGTGAACCCCGCCTCCGCCGTCGCGATGCTCGCCCGCATCATGTCCGCCCATCGCCCGGGGTCGGCGTAGGCCGGGAGGACCTCGTTCTCGAGCGTCGCGTAGAGCGCCGCGCGGTCGCGCTCGTCCTGGTCGGGGGCGCCGGAGCTCCCGTCGCCGATCGCCCAGCCGTTGATCCCGTGCCGGCAACCCTCGGGCCACCAGCCGTCGAGCACGGAGAGGTTGAGCCCGCCGTTCAGCGCCGCCTTCATGCCCGAGGTGCCGCACGCCTCGAGTGGCCGGATGGGGTTGTTCAGCCACACGTCGGCGCCGCGCGTGAGCAGGCGCGCGACCCCCATGTCGTAGTCCGGCACGAAGACCACGCTCGCGGGGTACCGCCGGGTCATCGCGACGAGGTTGGCGACGATCCGCCGGCCCTCTGCGTCATCGGGGTGAGCCTTGCCGGCGAACACGAGCTGCACCCGGCGCCCGGCGAGCAGCGGTTCGATGCGCGACGGGTCGCCGAAGACGAGGTCGCTCCGCTTGTAGCCGGCGGCGCGCCGCGCGAAGCCGATGGTCAGGACGTCGGGATCGAGCCGCGCGCCGGTTCGCTCCGCCACCGCCGCGAGCATCTCGCGCTTGAGCGTCTGGTGCGTCGCCCGGAGCCCCATCGCCGAGCCGAGGGCCTCGCGGATGCGCGGGTCCTGCCAGGTGGGGAGGTGCACGCCGTTCGTGATCGGGATGATCGGACAGGCGCCGGCGACGTCGCGCCACATCGCGCGCGACACCTCGGCGTGGAGGGCGGAGACGGCGTTGGCGCGGCGCGCGAGCCTGAGGCCCGCCACCGTCATGTTGAACGGGTCGCCGCCGATCGCCCGGAGCTCGGACTCGACGAGGTCGCACGAGGCGCCGAGCCGGAGGAGGTCGGCGAGCGGGTGCGCCTCGTTGCCGGCGGCGACCGGGGTGTGGGTGGTGAACACGATCCGCTCCCGCACCTCGGCCCAGGCGCGCGGGAACTCGGCGCCGGCGGCCATGCGCTCGGCGATCATCTCGAGCCCGGCGAAGACGGCGTGACCTTCGTTGAAGTGGTAGATGTCGACGTCGACCCCGAGCTTGCGGAGCGCACGGATGCCGCCGACGCCGAGCAGGATCTCCTGCGCCACGCGGCAGTCGAGCGTCGGCTCGTAGAGGCGCCGGGTGATCCAGGCGTCCTCGCCGGCGATGGGCTCGAGCAGGAAGAGGGGCGCGTTGGCCCAGCGCTCCGTCCGCCAGACGCGCGCCTCGACCTCGCGCGCCGCGACGCGCACCCGCACGCGTACCCCCGTGTCCTCGAGGAAGTCGGCGCGATAGGTGGGGAAGTCGTCGACCGGCTGCCCGTCGGGCAGGATGCGCTGGCGCGAGTAGCCGTGCCGCCAGCGCAGGCCGACGCCGACCACGGGAAGCCCGAGGTCGCGTGCCGACTTGACGAAGTCGCCGGCCAGGATGCCGAGGCCGCCGGCGTAGATCGGGAACTCCTCGTGGAGCCCGAATTCCATGCAGAAGTAGGCGACGGTCGGCGGCATCTCGGGGACGGGGCGGCGGGTCAGCGGCGGGGCGGATAGACGGCCGGGCGCTTCTCGAGGAAGGCGCGCATCATCTCGCGGCCGTCCTCGGTGAGGGCGCTCGTCGCCATCACCTCGCACGCGCGCGCGTACGCCGCCTCGACGTCGAGCGCCACCGTCTCGTAGAAGGCCCGCTTGCCGAGCGCCTTCGACGCGCTGCTGCCGCGGCTCGCGGCACGCGCGAGCGCGCGCGTCTCCTCCTCCAGCCGCTCCCGCGGCACGACGCGGTTGACCAGGCCCCACCCGAGCGCCGTCGGTGCGTCGATCGCGTCGCCCGTGAGCAGCATCTCGAGCGCGCGCTTGCGGCCGACGGCGCGGGCGACGGCGACCATCGGCGTGGTGCAGAACCAGCCGCCCTTGCCGCCCGGCGTGGCGAAGGTCGCCTCCTCGGCGGCGACCGCGAGGTCGCACGAGGCGACGAGCTGGCATCCCGCGGCCGTCGCCACCCCCTGCACCTGGGCGACGACGGGCTGCGGCGCGCGCTGGATGGTCAGCATGAGCTCGGTACAGGTGGCGAGCAGCCGCCGCATGCCGTCGAGGTCGCGCTCGACCATGTCGGCGAAGTCGTGCCCCGAGGAGAAGACGGGTCCGGCGGCGGCGAGCACGATGGCGCGCGCCTCGCCCGCCTCGCCGAGCGTGCGGAAGGCCCGGGTCAGCTCGGTCATGTGCGCCTCGGAGAGCGCGTTCCGCCGCTCGGGGCGGTTCATGGTGACGATGGCGAGGCCGGCGTCCTCGCCCACGAGAATGTGCTCGTAGCGCATGGCGACCCTCGCTTCCTCTATACCACTCGGCCGCTTCTGCTACACTCGCTTGATGATCCTCACGCGGGACGTGATCCTCCGCGAGATCGCCGCTGGCCGGCTCGCGATCGAGCCCCTCGAGCCCGATCAGATCGGACCGGCGTCGATCGACCTCCATCTGGGCGACGACATCCGTGTCATGGAAGGCGGGCCGGCCGTCATCGACCTGACCGAGGACGCCGACTACCGCACGGTGACCCGCCTGCAGCGGATCGACGGCTCCTACGTCCTCAAGCCCGGCGAGACCATCCACGGCCTCACCCGCGAGCGGCTGCGCCTGCCGCCCGACATCGCCGGCTGGCTCGAGGGTCGGAGCCGCTTCGCGCGGCTCGGGCTCATGATCCACGTGACCTCGGCCTTCGTCGCGCCGGGCGTCACGAGCCGCCAGGTGCTCGAGATGTCGAACGTGGCGGGCCGGCCGCTCGCCATCCACGCCGGCGTCCGCGTGTGCCAGATCGTCCTCCAGCGCTGCGAGGGGAGCGCGGTCTACACCGGCCGGTTCGCACGTCAGGAAGCGCTGTGAGCGCGAGGGCGGCTGCCTGCATCGGCCTCGCGCTGGCGCTCGCCGGCGGCTGCGCGCCCAGGCCGCCGCTCGTCCGCGCGATCCACGCCCGCGGCGGCCCGCTGCGGGCGGTCGTCCGGGAGGTCGAGGCGGAGGTCTTCGTGGGCGCTCCCGGCAGGTGGAGCTGGCGCACCACCTTCCTCTATCCCGACCGATACGCCTGGACGATCTTCACGGCGGCGGGCGCGGATCACTACCTGTTCGACGGAGCGATGACCCGCGCCTTCGTCGACAACAATCCGGTGAGCGTCGACGCCGCGCCCGACGCGCCGCTGCGCTCGCACGCGCGCTTCACGGCCGTCGCGAACCTCGACGCCCTCCTCCTGCCCGGCGTCCAGGTGACGCCGCTTCCGGCGCCCGAGCTGCCCGAGGGCGCGGCCTGGGGCCTGGGCGCCGTCTTCGCCGGCGACGGCGCACGCTACCGGCTCGGCTTCGACGCCCGCGACCTGCTGGTTCACGTCGACGGGCCGCTCAGGCTGCCCCCGCTCGGCGCCGGCACGGTGAGCGCTCGCTTTGCGGACTTCCACCGCACGAACGGCCTCTTCCTGCCCTACCGGACGGTGTACGCCTTCGGCGCCGCGCCACTGGCCGACGAGCGCGCCATCGCCGTCTGTCCGAACGTCCGGCTCGCGCCCGAGGCGTTCCGCATGCCGGCCGCGCTCCCGAGCTGTGGGATGCGGCGCTGATCCGAGCGCCAAAAAGTTTGACACTCCGGCGCGGCTTCCATAGAAGTGGCTCTTTTCGGGGGAGGAATGGAGAGACGGGCTCGACGCGACGTGGAGCTGCCGGCGGTCGTCGTCAGCACCGCCGCGACGGTCCGGCCCGCGGCCCTGCCCGGCTACCGCCAGGTCCTCCGTCACCACCGCTGGGGAGCGGGTCTGGTGTTCGTCATCCTGTTCGCCGCCACGCTCGTGGCGACGCTCGTCCCGATCCCCGTCTACCGGGCGACCGCCCTGGTCGACGGCAACGGCGGGACGGTCCTGCCGCTGACTCGCACGCTCGCCGAGCGCGCCCTCGCCCGTCTCGAGCCCGGGGAGGATCCGCTGCCGGCGCCGCCGCTCGTCGTTGCGCGCCTGCTGGCGCGGGCCACGGCCCGCGTGCGCCGGCAGCTCGGCCTCCCGGTGCTGGAGGACCCGGGCGCTTCCGTCGCCCGTGCCGAGGCGGTGATCGATGGTGTGGTGGCCGGGACGGAGCTCGTTCCGCGGGCCAATTCGTCGCTCGTCGAGGTGAGCTTCACGAGCCCGAGCCCGCGGGTGGCCGCCGACGTGGCCAGTGCGCTCGCCGAGGAGTACGTCGCGCAGGCGGTCGCGGGCGCGGGCGAGTCCGGCGATCGATGGCGGTCCGTGCTCGAGCGCGAGCTCCAGGTGACGCACGACGCCCTGACGCGGGCGGAGGAGGCGCTCCAGGCGTTCACGCGCGCCAATCCCGCGCTGTCGGGCGATCCGCGGGAGAGCCTCGAGTACCGCAAGCTCGCCGACCTGAACGACACGCTCACCAAGGCCCAGAGCCGGCGCATGGAGAAGGAGGCGCTGTACAAGCAGGTGACGAGCGCGAGCCCCGGGTTGCTGTCGCAGGTCGTGAGCAATCAGGTCGTCGCCGGCCTCGCCATGGAGGTCGCGAAGCTCGAGGCCGAGCGGGCCCGCCTCGGCGACGGCTCCCCCGGGGCGCGCCTGCAGGGGCAGATCGATGCCCTCCGGCGCGAGCTGCGTACGGCGCAGGAGGCGCTCGCCGATACCGTGCGCGCCGACTTCGAAGCCGCGAAGAAGCAGGAGGCGCTGCTCGCGCAGGCGGTCCGGACCCAGCGAGCCGTGGTCGGCGACGTCGGCCAGCGCGCCGTCGAAGCCGAGCTCTTGAAGGGGCAGGTGGACGCCACCCGCGATCGCTACGAGCGCCTCCTCGCACGGGCCAAGGACGCCCCGGGCGGCGCCGACGCCCGGCTGATCGACCGGGCCGCGGTACCGCCCTGGCCGTCCCACCCCCGTCCGTTGCTCGACCTGGCGCTCGGCGTCGGCCTCGGGCTCGTCGGAAGCCTCGCCTTCGCCGCCGTCCAACGGCGGCGCGACCGGCCGCTCCGGACGGTGGAAGACATCGAGCGCTCCGTCGGGTTCGAGGTGCTCGCGGTGCTGCCGCTCTTCCGCGAGCGGCGGACGAACGGCAGGAGGATGCGGGTGGCGCCGGAGCTGGTCGCGGCCGAGGCCCCGGGATCGCCCGGCGCCGACGCCGTGGCGAGGCTCCGGGCCGCGCTCTTCCAGGGGAGCGCGGCCGGGCCCCCGCAGCGCCTGCTCGTCACCAGCGCGCGGCTGCGGGAGGGGAAGACGTGCGTCGCGTCGAACCTGGCGCTCGCGCTCGCCGGCGCGGGACGGCGGGTCGTCCTGGTCGATTGCGACTTCCGCCGCCCGCGGCTGCACCGCGTGTTCCGGCAGGAGGGCACGCACGGCGCCACCAGCTTCCTCACCGGCGCCGCGGACCTGCCGTCGCTCCTCCGCGAGACCGACCATGGGATCGACGTCCTGCCCGCGGGCCCGGTTCCCGACGAGCCCGCCGCGCTGATCGACTCGACCGCGATGGCGAGCCTGCTCGACGAGCTCTCTCGGCGCTACGACTACGTGGTGATCGACGCGCCGCCCGTGCTCGGCCAGGCCGACGCGGCGTTGCTCGCCCGCCTGGCCGGGGGCGTCGTGCTCGTCGTCCGCGCCGGGGAGACGAACGGCGCGGCGGTGGCCGCTGCCTTCGGCCGCCTGCGGACCTTGCGGGCCCGTGTCCTCGGGGTCGTGCTGAATGCCGTCCGCGGCGCCGCGCTCGGCTCGAGCCCGCGCGTCCCCCTGCCGATGATCCACGACGCGCGATGAGGGGTACCACGTGGCTCGCCTCGGGGATCCTCAGCCTGGCCATCGCCTCGCCCGCGGCGGCGGAGCCCGAACGCTTCAACCGGTTCAACCTGCGCTTCAATCGCTGGTTCCTGGAGCACGTGCTCGAGCCCACGGCGCGCGCCTACAACTTCGTCATGCCGAAGTGGGGACAGCGTCGCGTCGTCGCCTTCATGGGCAACCTCGAGGGGCCGCGTGACATCCTGAACAGCCTCGCGCAGGCGAAGCTTCGCCGCGCGGGCGTCCACTCCGGTCGGCTGGTCGTCAACACCATCGCCGGCGTGGTCGGGCTCTTCGACGTCGCCGGTGACTGGCTCCACTGGACCGCCAGCCCCGAGACCTTCGACGAGACGCTCGGCGTCTGGCGCCTGCCGCCCGGGACCTACCTCATCCTGCCGGTGCTCGGCGACTTCTGCACGCGCAGCCTCGTCGGCTGGACGGTGGACGGCGTGCTGAATCCGCTCAGCTGGGTTCCCGGCCCCCCGGTCGCGGCCACGGCGGGCGCGTACCTCTGGGGCTCGGAGAACCTGATCGCCACCGGCATGCCCTCGCCGCGTGCACCCGAGGGGGAGTGGGAGGCGTACCGCCAGTCGCGCTTCACCTTCGAGCCCTACGAGACCGGCCGCGAGCTCTTCTTCAAGGACGAGGCCGAGCGCGTCGCGGAGTAGCCGCGGGCGAGCTAGAATCCTTTCACACGCGGGGTGTTCTGGTAGAGCAGGTACACGGCGCCCCAGCCGACCACGATCATGACGAAGAGGTAGATCGGGCTCGACGCGAAGGGGACCGTCGTGTGAGAGTTGATCATCATCCACACCAGCGGCACCGAGAGGTACGTGTTGTGGCGTGAGCGGGCCGCGGCGAGCGGCCCCCAGGCGGGATCGGGTGGGGTGCCGTCGCGCACGGCGGTGATGATCTTCTTCTGCAGCGGCCAGATGCGCATCCAGACGTTGGCGGCCATGATGGTGCCGAACATGGCGCCGGTGTGGATGACGTAGGCGCGATAGCCGAAGCCGGCCCAGGCGATGTAGCCTCCGGACACGATCACGATCACGAGTCCGAGGCCGATGGCGCCGCCTACCCGGAGGTCCTTGGCGAATTCCATGCTGAAGAGCGCGTCGTAGAGCGCGAAGGCGAGGAACGTCACCAGGATCATCACGATGCTCGGGCCGGTGTAGAACGCCGGGTCGGACCACCAGAAGACGAGGAACAGGAGCAGGACGCCGGTGACCCACGTCCAGGCCGCTCCCCAGCGAAACCAATAGAGGGCGCGCGGCACGAGCTGCGGCACGACCTTCCGCCGCGTGTCGGCCTCGAGCGTGGCCGCGAACGGCCCATTCACGAAGTTAAAAAAATAGAGGTGGCCGATCCACATGATCCCGGCGACGACGTGCACCCAGCGGAAGATCGCTTCGTGAGCGAATCGCCAATCCATCATGGACTCCTTTGCTTGCGGGGACGCGCCGCACCTATCAAGCGAGCGTCCCGCTCGTCAATTCCCAGCCGCCGCGGGCCGCACCACGGGTGCCGGTGACGGGCGGCGAGGGCGGTCCGGCCCTCGCCGCCCGCCTCGGGCGCCAGGGCCGCCGTGAGAAGAGCGACCGGAAAGACGGGTCTCGAGGCGACCGCCGGACGATAAGAAAAGCTCCGTATGTCGTCAATTTAACTTGCGGGGAGAGCGGTCCCCGCTACGGCCTTGCCCGCGCCGGGTCCGACCGCTATATGGCGCGCACACCTTGCGCGTCGGGGGATGGATGCCTGAGCTGACAGTCGGCTCCGAAGAGCACAAGACGCTCTTCTGCCGGCAGTTCATCGAGACGCATCATCTCTACGAGGTGCGCGACATCCGCTGGCCCGAGCTCGACGAGACGGACGTCCAGCGTCTGCGCGCCATGCCGTTCTGGGACGAGGCCGTGCAGAGCGAGGCGACCGCCGCCGCCCGTGTGCGCGCGATGGCCGACGTCGAGCCCGATGCGCTCCTGCGTGAGGCGATCGCCATGCAGGCGTACGAGGAGGAGCGCCACGCGGCGCTGCTCGAGAGCCTCACGCAGCGCTACGGCATCGCCGTCGGCGAAGGGCGGCCCCCGGCGCCGCGCGACGCGGAGTGGGCGTTCCTCCGCATGGGCTACGGCGAGTGCTTCGACTCGTTCTTCGCTTTCGGGCTGTTCCGTCTCTCGGCCGACACCGGGCTCTTTCCGGAGCCGCTGGTCCGGCTCTTCGACGGCGTCATGGACGAGGAGGCGCGGCACATCCTCTTCTTCACGAACTGGGTTGCGTACCGGCGGCTCGGCCTGCCGCTCGAGCGGCGCGCCTGGTTCCTCGTGCGACGCGGGCTCGGCCTCTCGCTCCAGGCCTTCGGCCGGGTGCGCACCGCGCTGCACCTCCGCTCGGCGGATGCCGGCGACGACTTCACGATGCAGGTGCCGGAAGCGGTGGGCGACGTGACGCTCAGGACGCTCGCCGACACGTGCCTCGAAGAGAACGAGCGCCGGCTGGCGGGCTACGACCCGCGCTTGCTGCGACCCACCCTCGTCCCGCACCTCGTGCGCCTCGCGCTTCGCGTCCTGCCCGCGGGCGGGAACGGCCGTCCCACGGCCTGACGCCGTGGCGGGGCTCGCCGACTTCCGCGAGACGGTCGGCATCGTGACCGGCGCCTCGAGCGGCATCGGGGCCCAGCTCGCCCGCGACCTCGCAGCCCGCGGCATGCGCGTCGCCCTCCTCGCCCGGCGCACGGAACGGCTCGACGCGGTGGCGACGCAGATCCGCAGCGCCGGCGGCGAGGCGGCGGTCGAGGAGTGCGACGTGGCGGAACGGGCGAGCGTGGAGCGAGCCGTCGGGACCGTCTTCGGCCGCTGGGGCCGGGTGGACCTGCTCGTCAACAACGCGGGCTACGGCCGTCACGTCCTGTTCAAGGACCACGACGTGGCGGACATCGAGCGGATGATGCGCACCAACTACCTGGGCACCGTCTACGCCACCAAGGCCGTGCTGCCCGAGATGCGCGGCCGGGGGCGGGGCTGGATCGTCAACGTCTCGTCGGTCGCCGGCAAGCTCGGCCAGCCCGACGAGGCGGCCTACTCGGCGAGCAAGTTCGCCGTCGCCGGGCTGTCCGAGGCGCTGTCCTACGAGCTGGCGCCGCTCGGCATCCACGTGATGACGGTCTACCCGGCGCTCGTCCGCACCGAGATGTTCACGCCCGCGGTGCTGGCCCGCATGCCGGAGCGGTCGATTTCCTTCCTCGAGCCGGCCGTCCTGTCGCGCGCGGTCCTGCGCGCCCTGGCCCGCGGCCGCCACGAGGTCACGGTGCCGCGCTGGGTGGCCGTAGCCTACGTCCTGCGGGTGCTGTTGCCCCGCCTCCATCGTCGCATGACGGCCCGCATCCGCCTCTCCGTGCTGCGAGACCTGACCGCGTGAAGGCGCCCGGCGCGCTCGGGCACGCGGACCGGCGATCGGCTAGGCTACGGGGCCGGCTGTCTCGCGCTCTCGCGGATGACGGGAGGCCAGGTGAACTCCTCGTCCGGCGGCTTCACGCCGACCTTGCCGCTCACCTCGAGACGCTCGCCCGCCGCCGGCGGCGTACGGCCGCTCACCACGGTGATCCGGCGATCGTCGGCCGCGATCGTGTACATGCTCTCGCCCAGGTACCCGAGCGGCTGCTGGATCACGGTTCCGACCACGGTGACCTGCGTGTTCGCGTAGGCATCGGGGTGGTCGACGACGTCGGCGATCGACGTCGCGCCGGCCGCCGCGGGAAGGGCGGCGACGAGCACGGCGGCGAGCAGCGAAGCTTTGCGCGGCATGGGCGTCACCTCGTCGCGGACCATACCGCCGCGCGGGCGGGCCGTGCAAGGAGAAAAGCGGCGCCCGGTCACGCGTACGTTTTTTTGGTTGACGGTCGCGCTTCCGAGCTGTTAGGCAAGTGCTCTTGCCGGAAGGAGCGCCGATGGCCAGGAAGATGCCGAAGATCGCCGAGATGGCATTCGCGGTCGCCGTGCTCGCGGCGTTCCCCGCGTTCGGGGCGCCGGTGAACAGCGACCTCGCGGCCGCCCCGCTCGGCGGCGGCTGCTATCCGACGGGCATCCACCCCGCGGTTCTCGACATGCTCGTCCTCATCAACCCGGAGTGGGCCCCGATCGTGAGCGGCCAGACGGTCGACTCCACCCCTGTGCTGGTGCACGGCGTCGTCCAGGGGATGCACGGCGACACGAGCGGCGACTTCCCGTCGACTCACCTGCGTGCCGACGTGAACCACTTCGTGCTCCTCGATCCGGAGGACTCCGACCGGCTCGCGACCGGGAACGACGACGGGCTCATCCACTTCGAGTGGGAGGCGGGCGTGTATCCGGCCTGGGCGTGGGCGGGCAGCGGGGATCGCGTCGTCGGACTCGGGCGCTGGATCTTCGACTGCGGCCACCCCGGCGCGGTGCCCGGGAACTGCTCGGCGACCATGTCGCAGCAGTGCGTCATCGACAGCGACTGCCCCAGCGGGGAAACCTGCGTCGGCGCCCACTTCAACTACAGCGCGGAGATGCACCCCCCGCAGGCGACCGCCGCCATCCGTCTCGGCCGGGGCGCTGTCCTGTTGACGCGTGCGGGGGCGCCGGCGGTGCCCGCCACCCGCGCCGACATCTACGTGAGTCCCGACGCGGGCGGCGCCGGCGACCGATGCATCGTCACGCACCGGGCGAACGCTGCGGATCTCCTCAGCGTGGAGTGCTTCCCGCTCGCGCAGCCGGTGGCGGCGCAGGGACCCGTCGTGCCGCTCAACGCACAGGACTTCCACTTCGACGTCCCGCTCCCGCCTCGCCCGAGTGGCGGCGTCCCGAAAGCCCGCCTGGTCACCTACCCCGCGCCGGGCGGTGTGGGGGCGCGCATCAAGGCGCGAGCTCGCGTCAGCGATCCGGCGCCTCACATGGAGGTGACGGTCCGCATGAGGCGGCGGGTGAGGGGCCAGCTCCCGACGGGATTCGCGGGCACGCTCTTCGCCGGCTGGTTGAGGGACAAGAGCCCCCTCACGCACGTCCGCGTGACCATCGACACGCTCGAGGTCAACAACGCCCTCCAGCTGGTGACGCCCGTCGCGCCGAAGACGTGCGCACCCGAACACGATCCGCCGCTGCCGTGCGACACCACCGCGGACTGTCGCCCGCCGGCATGCCCGAGCTGCGCGAACAACGAGAACTGCCTCGGCGTGGGTCCCGTGAAGGCGTGGCAGATGCAGGCGGCCGTCAACGGCGAATGGCAGGAGTTCACCGGGCTCGCCACCGTGGACACCGGCAACATGATCCCGCAGGCGCTCGTCTACGACCAGTACCTGCCGCCGACCGGGGCCGTGCACCTCGAGGTGACCGGCGTCGCGCGGGAGTGCGTCGACACGCTGTACGCGAAGTCGCTCGCGACCAACCTGGCGCAGGTCGGTTTCGTCAAGGGGCTCGCCTGCCTCGCCTCGAACGCGCACTCGGCCGGCACGATCGATCTCACCTACGGGGGACCCGATTTCGGGGGCGGAAGCGGCTCGATGGGCTATGCGACCACCAGCACGGGCGGTGAGGGTGGCCATTGCTCCATGAACACGGGGATGCTCTGCGTGATCGACGACGACTGCCCGTCGGGAGAGACGTGCGTGACGACGGGCGGTGCCATCACCCTGCATTACACGATCGAGCGCCTGCCCTAGCCGCGCCGTGCCCGCGTCGCCGACGCCGCCCGCCGCCGACGTCATGCCGTTTCGCGCGGGCGAAGAGCTCGAGGCGGGGACGCTCGGTCCCTACCTGGCCGGGAAGCTCCCGGACGCCGAGGGACTGCCCGAGATCTGGCAGTTCGGCGGCGGGAACGCCAACCTGACCTACCTGCTCCGCTACGCCTCGGGCGTCGAGTACGTGCTCCGTCGCCCGCCGCACGGGCCGGTCGCGCCGACGTCGCACGACATGGCGCGCGAGCACCGGGTCCTCTCCGTCCTCTACCGGGTGTTCCCGCCCGCACCGCGCGCCTATCTCTACTGCGACGACCCCTCGGTCATCGGCGCGCCCTTCTTCGTCATGGAGCGGCGCCGGGGCGTCGTCGTGCGCGGCGTCGTCCCGCCCGAGTTCGGCGGCGGCCGCGACCCGGCCGCCAACCGCAAGCTCTCCGAGGTGCTGATCGACACGCTCGTCGACTTCCACGCCGTCGACCCCGGGTGGGTGGGGCTCGAGAGCCTCGGCAAGCCCGAGGGTTTCCTCGCGCGCCAGGTGCGGGGCTGGACCGAGCGCTGGGAGCGGGCGCGGACGCATGACGTCCCGGCAGCGACGGAGCTCGCCCGCTGGCTCGCCGACCGCCTCCCGCCCTCCCCGCCGCCCACGCTCCTCCACAACGACTGGCGGCTCGACAACATGGCCGTCGCCTTCGACGACCCCGGCCGCTGCGTCGCGGTCTACGACTGGGATATGTGCACGCGTGGCGACCCGCTCGCCGACCTCGGCACGCTGCTCTCGCAGTGGATCGAGGCGGGCGAGGACCAGCCGCCCGTCTCGCCCATGCCGTCGCGCGAGCCGGGGTTCATGACGCGCGCCGAGGCCGCTCGCCGCTACGCCGAGCGCAGCGGGCGCGACGTCAGCCGGCTCCCCTGGTACTACGTCTTCGGGATGTTCAAGATCGCGGTCATCGTGCAGCAGATCTACGTCCGCTACCACCGCGGCCAGACGCAGGACGCGCGCTTCGCGCCGATGGGCGAGATCGCCGAGCGGTTGATCGTCCTCGCCAGCCGGCACGCGGCGGCACTCGGCTGAATCCGGGGAGGAGGCACCCGATGGCGATCGACTTCACGCTCCCGCCCGACGTCGTGCGGGTGCGCGAGCGAGTGCGGGACTTCATGCGGAACGAGGTCGCGCCGGCCGAGGCACGCTTCGCGAGCGAGGGCGGCTGGCGGAAGGGGCTCGCCACGCTCCGCGAGCAGGCGCGGGCCGCAGGGCTCTGGGCGCCGCACATGCCGCCCGACTACGGCGGCATGGGGCTCGGCCCGCTCGCCATGGCGTTCGTCTCCGCCGAGTGCGGGCGGACGACGATGGGGGCGTACGTCCTCAACTGCCACGCGCCCGACGAGGGCAACATGCACACGCTCCTCCACCACGGCACCGAGGAGCAGAAGGCCCGCTACCTCCGCCCGCTCGTCGACGGCCGGGTGCGCTCCTGCTTCGCGATGACCGAGCCCGAGGTCGCGGGCTCCGACCCGACCGGCATCCGCACGCGTGCCGTCCAGGACGGCGGCCACTGGGTCCTCGACGGCCACAAGTGGTTCATCTCGGGGGCGCGCGGCGCCGCCTTCGCGATCGTCATCGCCAAGACGGACCCCGAGGCCCAGCCGCCGCAGGCGCGGAACACGGCGTTCCTGGTCGACACCGAGGCGCCCGGCTTCACGATCGTGCGCGATGTCGAGACCATGGCGGGGCACGGCAACCACTGCGAGATCCGGCTCGAGGGCGTGCGTGTGCCCGACACGGCCATCCTCGGCGGCCGGGGCCAGGGGCACCGGCTCGGGCAGGCGCGCCTTGGCCCCGCGCGCCTCGCACACTGCATGCGCTGGATCGGCAGCGCGGAGACGGCGCTCGAGCTGCTCGTCGGCCGCGCCGTCACGCGCCAGCTGCACGGCGGCGTCCTCGCCGACAAGCAGCTCATCCAGGCGATGATGGCGGAGTCGGCGATGGAGCTCTATGCCGCCAAGCTCATGGTGCTCCACGCCGCGTACCTGATCGAGAAGGGGCTGCCCTTCCGCCAGGAGGTGTCGATCGCGAAGCACCACGTGGCGAACATACTCTGGCGCATCACCGACCGCGCCGTGCAGGTGCACGGTGCCCTCGGCTACTCCACCGACGCGCCGCTCGAGCGCATGCTGCGCCACGCGCGCTCGGCGCGCCTCGTCGACGGCGCCGACGAGGTGCACCTCTCGCAGATCGCGGCACTCGTCATCGAGGCATTCCGCGCGGACGGGAGCACGCGGCGCGCGACGGGCTTCGACCTGCTGTAGCGGCCGGCACGAGGGGCCGCTCCCCGTGCCGGCCGCGACCCCGCCCGGGAGCGTCTCAGCCGCGCGCCGCGAGCTGCCGGAGCGCGATCAGCACGGCGGCCTCGCGCGTCATCTCCTGCGCGCGGCCGTCCCCGTTCACCACGCGCACGCGCAGCCCGGGCACGTCCTCGACGCGGCTGCCCGTGTGCTCGAGGAACTCGCGGGCGAGCCGGACGTCGCACGCCGACACACGGACCCGGCCGGCCTCGAGCCACCGCTCCACCATGCGCCACGCGGCCAGCTCGAAGCGCGTCTCCACCGGACGTGCACGCTCATCCAGGACGTTCTGTTCCAAAGCTCTCGCCTCCTCTGCAGGCGGCAGGGTCCGCCCGCTCCAATCTGCGCGACGGCGAGAGTAGCAAGGATGCTGCCGTCGGTTGGCCCCGGCAATTCGCGGGTCCGCGCGGCACGGCTGTGTCATCCGTGGCACGGTTGTGCCACGGCGTGCGCGGCACGGCTGTGCCAGGCTGGCGGCGTCAGGAGGACGCGCGCCGGGCGTCGAACTCCTGGGCCACGCGCTCGTCCTGCCGGCTCAGCTCCTCGCTGTCGACCTCGGCATAGCCGATGATACCCATGTTGGCGTACGCGCGCCGGATCTTCGGGCCCCAGAGGCCGATGTCCTTGATCGTCGGCACGATGCGGCTGAAGAGCGTCGAGCGGAACTGGCGCATCATCTCCGATCGCTCGACGTAGGCGACGCACTCCTCGACCGGGAGGCCGAGGGTCTCCCAGACCTCCTCGGAGAGGAAGCGGTCCCGCATGAGATAGCAGGCCTCCACCGCGAACTCTTCGCGCTCGTCGCGCTCGGCCTGCGTGAGCTGCGGGTAGTAGTCGCGGAGCGCCAGCCGTCCGAAGGCGACGTGGCGCGCCTCGTCCTGCATGACGTAGGCGTTCACCGCGGCCGCGAGCCGGTTCTTCGCCTGGTCGCGGATGGTGGCGAACGCGGCCAGCGCCAGCCCCTCGATCAGCACCTGCATGCCGAGGTAGGTCATGTCCCAGCGCGCGTCCGAGAGCACGTCGTGCAGCAACCGCTGCAGCGTCGGCGTGATCGGGTAGGCGAGCTCGAACTTCTCGTGCAGCAGCCGCGAGTAGGTCTCGA
This sequence comes from Deltaproteobacteria bacterium, assembly GCA_005888095.1. Classification (GTDB taxonomy): domain Bacteria; phylum Desulfobacterota; class Binatia; order DP-6; family DP-6; genus DP-3. The sequence goes on from VBKF01000125.1 coordinate 23,128, forward strand.
CGTGGCGCGCCTCGTCCATCACCTGCGTCGCCGCGTAGAACTTGGCGTCGACGCTCGGCACCTGCTGGACGATCTTCGCCGTGCAGATGAGCGCACCCTGCTCGCCGTGCAGGAACTGCGAGAGCTGCCAGGCCTGCGCGTGACGGCGGACGTTGGCCTTCTCCCTCGAGGTCAGCCGGTTCCAGATCTCCGAGCCGAAGATGGAGACCGACTCGTCGGGCAACTCCTGCGGGTTCTCGGGGTCGAGGTCCTGCGACCAGTCGATGCGCGTGTTCGTGTTCCACTGGAGGTTCTTCGCCTTCTCGTAGAGCCGCACGAGTGCGTCGCGGGCGTCCTCGTACTCCCAGCGGAAGACGGTGTCGAACTGGCCGGGAATCGGCCATTCGAGCTGCTCGACGGCGATGGCGTAGCGGCCTTCCGTGCTCATCGGGGCCTCCCTCTCGGCGACCGCATGCTAGTAGGCGCGTCCCATCGCCGGTGTCAACGGAGATCCGTGGCCCGGAGGGGCCGCGAGTAGCCGAGCAGCTCGCGGCTCCACCAGGCGCCGGTCGCGCGGCGCGTCGCGACGTCGGTGAAGCGGTAGCGGTAGAAGGCGACGCGCAGGAGCCCGGGCGGCGTCTCCGGGAAGGGGTCGCGTACGAAGAGCGGCGCGACCACCGCGGGCGCGGTCAGCAGCCGCTCGAGGAGGCGGTGGAAGTAGAGGGCGCGCGGCGGCCCGCCGAGGAGCAGGAACCACAGCTGGAAGTCGACGCGCGGCTGGTGCGGCGCCGCGAACGGCGGCGGCCGCATGGGGTCGCCCGGCTTGAAGCGGAACTCGTAGGGCTCCCAGGTCTCGCCGTCCGCGCTCCCCTCGATGACGACCTCCTTCCGGACCAGCGTCATGTGCGCGAAGAGGTGGTACGCGTTGAGCGTCCGGACGGTGTCGATCGCGCGATGCGCCGGGCCGACCGCGCGCACCCCGAGGAAGGGCAGGAAGGGGATCACCGAGAGCGGCACGAGGATCGCGGCGACGGCGGCCAGGAGGACCGTCCGGACCCGGCTCGGGACGCGCGGCGGCGACGGCCGGAGCGGGCGGCCGAGGCGTGCGGCGAGACAGTCGAGGTCGCGGTCGTCGAGGATGAAGAGCGCCAGCGCCACGCTGAGGTAGTTGAAGAAGCCGTAGTTGGCGGTGAGCAGGATGGTCGCCTGCATCGCGGCCATGGCGACGAACACGACGCGGCGCACGCGGCGCGGACCCCAGACGAGCGGCGTGAGGACGAGCTCGACGAGCAGGGTGTAGGCGGCCGACAGGCGCTGCGCCCATGCCGGGAGCTGGTGGGCGTACCAGCCCACCCACGTCGGCAGCGGTGCCGTCTCGTAGTAGGTCTCCATCGCGCTCAGGTCGCGCCAGGTGGGATCGCCGGTCAGGAGCTTGGCGGCGCCCGACTCGAAGTTCATGCGGAAGACGAGCCAGAGCATGAGGAACACCCCGATCGGGTGCGGCGGCGGCGCTCGCCTCGGTCTCAGCCCGCCCGGCGTGACGAAGAGCGTGAAGAAGGCGGCCTCGAGCAGCAGGTTGTCCCACTGGAAGGAGAGGAAGTCCTGGCCGACGCTCACGAACGAGAGATAGAGCGCCCACAGTGCCAGGAGGCACCAGCGCGGCGCGACGTTCAGGATGAGGCCGAAGCTCAGGACCGCCCCGGCGATCCCGAGCCCGACGAGCGCGCGATCGCTCGCGTCGAGCCAGAAGAGCGTCGGGACGGCGAGGATCCCGTGGGCCCGGACGGCGTCGAGGTACGCGGCGGCCGGCAGCAGGCCGTCGCGCCCGAAGAGCAGTCGGACCTGGACGAGCAGCGAGAGGAAGGCGGCGAGGAAGATGACGCCGAGCAGGCGGAGGAAGACATCGCGCACGCGCCCGCGGCCGGGCGGCGGCTCGGGCGCCGCCATCGCTCAGAGCGCGGCGCGGCGCAGGCGGAGCGCGTTGGCGATGACCGACACCGAGCTCAAGCTCATGGCGGCGCTCGCGATCATCGGGCTCAGCGTGAGGCCTGCGGCCGGGTAGAGGACGCCCGCCGCGAGCGGGATGCCGAGCACGTTGTAGACGAAGGCGAAGAAGAGGTTCTGGCGGACGTTGCGCATGGTGCGGCGCGAGAGCCGCCGCGCGCGCACGATCCCCCGGAGGTCGCCTCCCACGAGCGTCACCCCGGCGCTCTCGAGCGCGACGTCGGCGCCCGCGCCCATCGCGATGCCGACGTGGGCGCGGGCGAGGGCCGGCGCGTCGTTGATGCCGTCGCCGGCCATGGCGACGACCCGGCCGTCGGCCTCGAGGCGCGCGACGACCTCGCCCTTCGCCTGGGGCAGCACCTCGGCGTACACCTCGTCGATGCCGAGCCGGCGCGCGACGGCCTCGGCGGTCGTGCGGCTGTCGCCGCTCACCATGACGACGCGGATGCCTTCGGCGTGGAGCGCGGCCAGTGCCTCGGGTGTCGACGGCTTGATCGGGTCGGCCACGCCGACGAGCCCGGCCGGGCGGCCGTCGACGGCCACCAGGACGACCGTCTGGCCCTCGCGGCGCAGGGCCTCGGCGCGCGTCCCGAGGTCTCCCGGGTCGACGCCGATCTCGTCGAGGAGCGCCCGGTTGCCGAGTGCGACAATGCGGCCCTGGACCACGCCGGTCACGCCCTTGCCGGTGACCGAGCGGAAGCTGTCGACCGGCGCCGGCTCGATGCCGCGGGCGCGCGCGCCGGCCACGATCGCCGCCGCGAGGGGATGCTCGCTCGCGCGCTCGAGGCCGGCCGCGAGGCGGAGCAGCTCGTCCTCGCCCGTGCCGCCCGTGGCGGCGATCGAGACGAGCTTCGGCCGGCCCTCGGTGAGGGTACCGGTCTTGTCGACGACGACGGTGTCGACCTTCTCGAGGACCTCGAGCGCCTCGGCGTCCCGCACCAGCACCCCGGCCGTCGCCCCGCGCCCGACCGCCACCATGACGGACATCGGCGTCGCGAGCCCGAGCGCGCACGGGCAGGCGATGATGAGCACGGCCACCGCGTTCACCAGCGCGTGGGCCATGCGCGGCTCGGGGCCGAGCACGGCCCAGACGGCGAACGTGACCGCGGCCGCCACCAGGACCGCCGGCACGAAGTAGGACGCGACGACGTCGGCGAGGCGCTGGATGGGCGCCCGGCTCCGCTGCGCGTCGCCCACCAGGCGGACGATCTGGGCGAGCAGCGTCTCGCTGCCCACCCGCTCGGCGCGCATGACGAAGCTCCCCGTGCCGTTGACCGTACCGGCCGTCACCCGGTCGCCCGCCGTCTTCTCCACCGGCACGGGCTCGCCGGTGAGCAGCGACTCGTCGACCGTGCTGCGGCCCTCGAGGACGACGCCGTCGACGGGGATCTGCTCTCCCGGACGCACGCGCAGCCGCTCGCCGGCATGCACGTGCGCCAGCGGGACGTCCCCCTCCGTCCCGTCGGGGCGCACGGCGCGCGCCGTCTTCGGCGCGAGGCCGAGGAGCGCGCGGATGGCATCCCCGGTCCGCCGCCGTGCCCGCAGCTCGAGCACCTGCCCGGCGAGCACGAGCGTCGTGATCACGGCCGCCGACTCGAAGTAGAGCGCCACCTCGCCGCCGTGCCCGCGGAACGAGGCGGGGAAGACCTGCGGGGCGAGCGCGGCGACCACGCTGTACGCCCAGGCCGTGCCGACGCCGATCGCGATCAGCGTGAACATGTTTGGGCTCGCGCGCACGACCGACTCCCAGCCGCGCGCGAAGAACGGCCAGCCGCCCCACAGCACCACCGGGGTGGCGAGCGCGAGCTCGAGGAGGGCGACCGCGCGGGGGGCGACGGCGTGCGGCGCCGCCATGCCGCCCATCGCGAGGCCGAGGAGCGGCAGCGTGAGCAGCGCGCTCCACACCAGGCGCCGGGTCATGGCGGCGAGCTCGGGGCTCTCCCCCTCGGCGCTCACGGCGCGCGGCTCGAGCGCCATGCCGCACACGGGGCAGGAGCCGGGGTGCTCGCGCACGACCTCCGGGTGCATCGGGCAGACGTACTCGCCGGCCCCGGGCGCCGCCGTCACCCGCATGCCGCACGACGGCTCGCGCTCGTTTCCGGGCGCTGCTGCAAGGCGCACGGGGCGATTATGGGCGTACTCTTGGCCGAGTGCCATGCAGAGCTGCAAGCCGTCGCACGGCGGCGAGCCGATGCTGCCGCGGCCTGCGCCCTCCCCGTGGCATGGAGTCTGCTGGGGACGAGCGCACAGCGCGGCCGGGCGCCACATGGAGGGAAGAACGGTGAGGATGAGAAACCTATCGAGCCTGATTGCCTTCGTCGCGCTGCTCGCCGCGGGTCCTTTGCCCGCACGAGCGTGCACCACGGACGCCGAGTGCGACGACGGCAACGTCTGCGACGGCGCCGAGTACTGCCAGGCGGGCGTCTGCTACAGCCGCACGCCGCTGGTCTGCGACGACGGCGATCCGTGCACCGTCAACACGTGCGACCCGAACCTCGGCTGCCAGTTCCAGCCGTCGGCGGGGTGCATGATCGGCGGCCAGAAGTTCAAGCTCGGCAGCCACAGCGACCTGCGCGTGGTCCTGCAGACGGCCGGCGGGTACGGGGGCGGAGCTTTCCCGCCGGCGAATGGTCCCGACGACCCGGTGCTCCACGGGGCGAGCGTACGCATCTACACCACCAACGGCGACATGTTCGACAACACGTACGGCTTGCCGAGCTCGAACTGGGCCTATGTCGGCGCGCTCGATGGCAACTACGGGTACGTCTACAAGGACCTCAACGGATTGCTCGGCCCGATCCGCCTCGCCGTCATTCGCAACGGCAAGCCGTCGAAGGTGCAGGGACTGGGGCCGGCGCTCAACTTCTCCCTCCGCGCGGATCCGCAACCGGTCCACGTCGTCCTGCGTTTCGGCACCCTCAACGACTGCCTGTCCTTCGGCGGTACCAAGTTCAAGTTCGTTCCCGACGCGGCCTTCCGCGCCCTGCACGCACCGCCCCCGGCGACCTGCCCCTGACGGGGCCCGGGCGCCCGTTCCTTGACCGCCGCGCGAAAGCTAGCTACGGCGGTCTCGCGGAGGACGCCCCATGGCACGATCCCTCACCAGCGCCGCTCTCCTGCTCCTGCTGCTCGTCGCCCCGCCCGCCGACGCGCAGACCGCCGGGCGAAAGTTCCTGCGCGGTCTCGCCGGCATGACCACGGCCTTCCTCGAGGTGCCGGGCAACATGGTCGCCGAGACGCGGACGCGCGGTGCGGGGGTGGGCATCCCGTTCGGCTTCGCCAAGGGCCTCGGGATGATCATCCCGCGGGTGTTCGTCGGGGTCTGGGACTTCTTGAGCGCTCCATTTCCTGCGCCCGCCGGCTTCAAGCCCATTCTCGAGCCCGAGTTCCCCTGGGGGTACTTCGAGGGCGAGGCGTCGAGCCCACCGCCACCGCCGCCACCTCCGCCGCGGAAGCGCACCCGGACTCATTGACCGTGGACGTCCTCCGGACGCTCGCCCCCAAGGTTTCCAACTGGGGGCGATGGGGGCCGGACGATGAGGTTGGTACGGTCAACTTCATCACGCCCGAGGCCGTGCGCCGGGGCGCGGCGTGCGTGAAGCGCGGCGACGTCTTCAGCCTCGGCCTCCCGCTCGGCGCCGACGGACCGCAGCTCGGCACGCACGGCCGCATGAACCCGATCCACCTGATGAGCGCCCTCGAGGGCCGCGTGAGCGCCGAGGGGGACTTCCGCTACAGCGACGACATCGTCGTCATGCCGCTCCAGTGTGCGACGCAGTGGGACAGCCTCGCGCACGTCTACTACGACGGCCAGCTCTACAACGGGTTTCCGGCGACGGCGATCACCGCCGCCGGCGCGGCGCGCAACGCCATCGACCGCGTCGGTGCGGGCATCGTCTCGCGCGGCGTGCTGCTCGACGTCGCGCGCCTGTGGGGCGTGGACCGGGTGGCGCCCGGCGTGGCGATCAAGCCGACCGACCTCGACACCGCCGAACGCGCGGCCGGGGTGCGCGTCGGGACGGGCGACGTGCTCCTCGTGCGCACCGGGCACCTCGCGGTCTTCAAGGTCGACCGCGACCGCGAAGGCTATCTCCGCCGGACGCCCGGGCTCGGCGTCGCCTGCGTCGAGTGGTTGCACGCACGGCAGGTGGCCGCGGTGGCGACCGACACGGTCGCGGTCGAGGTGATCCCGTGGGAGGACCCGGCCGTACCGCTTCCTCTCCACCTCCTCTGCATCCGCGACATGGGCCTCACGCTCGGCGAGATGTTCGACCTCGACGCGCTCGCCGCCGACTGCGCGCGCGACGGCGTCTGGGAGTTCCTGTTCAGCGCTCCGCCGCTGAAGGTGTCGGGCGGCGTCGGGTCGCCGCTCAACCCGCTCGCCGTGAAGTAGCCGGGCCGGTTGCGTCGACGCGCAGGCTCGGCGCCTTGCGACTTGCAGGTGAAGGCCTCATACTGGTCATATGAAAGCCACGGCCGCGCGAGCCAGGACCCTGGTCACGGCGCACGCAAAAGGCCGGCCGCTGCGCGCGCGGGAGGTGACGGCCCGGGTCAGAGCTGGTCTGCCAATAGCCGAGTTCGATGCGCTCCGTGAGCTGTTGGGCCTCACCGTGGAGAGCCTGGCGAGCAGAGTCGGCACGTCGATCGCGACGCTCTCGCGCCGGCGGCAGAGCGGCCAGCCCCTCGATGCCGGCCACAGTGACCGGCTCCTGCGTCTCGCGCGGTTGTTTCGCCTGGCGACCGAGCTGCACGACGGCGACGAAGAGGCAGCACGAGACTGGCTGAGCAAGCCCGCCCGCGCCCTCGACGGCGAGACGCCGCTGGATCGCGCCGACACGGAGGCCGGGGCGCGCGAGGTCGAGAACCTCATCGGTCGGTTGGAGCACGGCGTCTACACCTGATGCCGGAGCTCTGGCGCGTGGTGAAGCGCAAGCACGCGTCCACGGCGTTCGACGGCAAGGCTGCGCAGCGCTTCGGGGGGCGTTGGAATTCACCTGGTCGGAGAGCCGTCTATGCCAGCGCGACCAAGTCACTCGCGGTTCTGGAGGTGCTCGTGCACATCGATGTCGGGGGGCGACTGCCTCGCTTGGTGGCCTTCACGTTCGTCGTCGACGACGAGCTCGTCGATCGCCTGCCTGCCGCCCGGCTGCCTCGACACTGGCGCACGTCGCGAGGGCTGGAGGTGACGCAGCGGATCGGCGACGAGTGGCTCGCGTCCGGCCGGGCTCTGGCCCTGGCCGTGCCGAGTGGCATCGTACCGGAAGAATCGAACTATCTGCTCAATCCGGCTCACCCGCGCTTTGGCCGCCTGAAATTCGGACGGCCCATGCCGTTCCTCCTGGACCCGCGCCTGTAACGTGACCGGGGAGGCAGAAGCTCGCGGCCGAGAGCCCGCCGAGCCAGTTGCTTGCGCACGCGCGTGTTGATCGCGGGGCGGCCACAGAGCCGGAAGGACCCGGCGAGGTCTTCCGAGGCGAAGCGCCTTCTCGACTCCTCTTCCCCGGCTGCCTCTTCGATGTCTTTCTCGATGAGCTGGCGTACGTACTTCGCGCGATCGAGCCCGAGCCGATGGGCACGCGCTTCCGCGCGACCGAGCAGGTCGACGGGGATGCGCACGGTGAGGACCTTTGTCATACGAGAGCTGCGGACGGGTCTCTACTCGGGCGTCTCGTGCTCGGATAGATGACGGAGCCACGGGGTCTTCTTGCGGACGGCGTTGTAGAGGCGACGATCGGCCGTCCAGCAGTCGATGCCGAGCAGCTCGGCCACGCCGAGGTAGAAGCAATCGTACGCGGTTGGGCGACCGAGGTCTCGGGCGAGATTCCACGCGCGTTCCACGAGCCCCGTGGGTGCTCGAAGCGACACCGGCATGGTGAGGAGGAGTCCCAGGGCCTGACGCGCCGCCTCCTCCTCGAGGTCATGCCGGACGACCATTCGACGGAGGACGGACGTGCACTCGAAGACGAACAAGCCCGGCGCTACCACCTCGACGCCTCGGGCGATCCACGAACGCCAGAGCGACCTGGCCTGCGCGCTATCGTCCTCGACGACGAGCAGCTTGAGTGCGAGGCTTGCGTCGAGGCAAACCATTCCCTCCGGCACGTTCCTCCTCCCGTACCTCACGCAGTGCCTCGGTCGAGGATCTCCTCACGCGTGGCCGACCGCGCAACGTGTCCTCTACCCGTTCGATCCAGCGCAGCATCTCCCGCGCGATCGTCCTTGGTTCGGCTTCCGCCCGCTCGAGCCGTTCGAGGTCTTCCATCCCGATCAAGGCTGCCTTGGGGCGACCCCGGGACGAAAGCACGATCCGCTGGCCACCATGGGCGGCGTCGTTCACGAGCGCGGACAGACGATCGCGGGCCTGACCCAGGCTGACATGCTTCATGGTGCTTCAATTACGCCACAAACGCCAAATACGCCAGAACCGGCGACCGGCGAGCTGAACGCACATGGGGCTCCGGAGCGACACGCTCGGCGCCGTCCGGCTCATGGCGCCTCAGCGCGGGAGCCCGAGTATCCGCGTGGCGATCACGTTCCGCTGGATCTCGGATGTGCCGCCCATGATCGTCTCGGAGCGCGAGTAGAGCCAGGCATGCCCGAACTCGCCAGGCAGGAGCCCGTACGGGCCGAGCATCTCCATCGCGAGCTCCTGCAGGCGCTGGTCGGTCTCGCTGCCGAGCACCTTCTCGATCGAGCTCTCGGCGCCGGGCTCGGCGGTGCGGAGGAGCCGCGTGAGGCTCCGGTAGCCGACGAGCCGCAGCATCTCGACCTCGATGTGCGCCTGCGCGAGGCGCTGGCGGACGAGCGGGTTGCGAACCGCGCCGCGATCGTGGGCCGCCCGAATCAGCCGCTCGAGGCTTCGCCGGATCCGGCGCTGGAAGGTGAAGGTCCAGACCGGCCCGCGCTCGTGCGCCAGGATGCCCATCGCGATCTGCCAGCCGGCGCCGGCCTCGCCGACCAGCCGATCGGCGGGCACCTCGACGCCGTCGAAGAACACCTCGGAGAACTCGGCCTCGCCGGTCATCTGCCGCAGCGGCCGGACGGTGATGCCGGCGCTGCGCATGTCGACCAGGAGCAGCGAGAGCCCCTTGTGCTTCGGCGCCTCCGGCTCGGTCCGGCAGAGGAGGAAGCACCAGTCGGCGATGTCCGCGTGGCTCGTCCAGACCTTCTGCCCGCTCACCACGAATCCGCCGCCGTGCCGCTCGCCGCGCGTGCGCAGCGCGGCCAGGTCCGAGCCGGCGCCGGGCTCGGAGAAGCCCTGGCACCAGAGCTCGCGCCCCGAGAGGAGCGGGCGAAGGAAACGATCGCGCTGCTCGGTGCTGCCGTGCTGCAGGATCGCGGGGCCGATCAGATCGACGGTGGACGCTGCCGCGGGACGCGGCGCGCCCGCGTGGTCCAGCTCCTGGTCGAAGAGCCAGCGCTCGATCACCGTCGCGCCCCGTCCCCCGTGGGCGCGCGGCCAGGCGATCGCCGCCCAGCCGCCCTCGAAGAGCATGCGCTGCCAGTCGCGCGCGATCTCGAGCCAGGCGGGGTCGTCGGCCCGCGTCCAGCAGTGATCGCGTCGCCAGGCGGGCGGAAGGTGCGCGTCGAGCCAGGTGCGCGCCTCGGCGGCGAAGGCGAGCTCGGCGTCGGTGAAGGCGAAGTCCATGTCCCGGCCGTCGCGTCGTAGCACGCGGGACGCGGCCGCTGCCACCGGTTTGCCGCGTCGCCGGCGTTTGGAGTAAGCCTCCCGTCATCGTGGGCGAGGCGGAGGCATTTCGCACCGAGCTGCGCGCCTGGCTCGCCGCGCATCTGCCGTCGGAGCCGGTGCCCGCCGCCGACGAGGAGCGCCATCGGTTCCTGCGCGCGTGGCAGCGCTCGCTCGCGGCCGGCCGCTGGGTTGGCATCCACTGGCCGCGCGAGTACGGCGGTCGCGCCGCCACCCTGAAGGAGCAGGTCATCTACACCGAGGAGATGGCGCGTGTGCGGGCGCCGGCGATCCTCGACCCGATCGCCGTGAACATCGTCGGCCCGTTGCTCATCCACTACGGCAGCGCGGCGCAGCGCGAACGGTTCCTCCCACCCATCCTGCCGGCGGAGGAGGTGTGGTGTCTCGGCTTCTCGGAACCGGGTGCGGGCTCGGACCTCGCGGCGCTCCGCTGCCGGGCGGAGCGGGACGGCGAGGAGTGGGTGGTGAGCGGGCAGAAGGTCTGGTCGAGCAAGGCGCACGTCGCGGACTGGTGCCTGCTGCTCGTGCGCACCGACGGCGGCGCCGCCAAGCACAAGGGCATCAGCTGCCTCGCGGTCGACATGCGGAGCCCCGGCATCACGTGGCGGCCGCTCGTCCAGCTGAGCGGCCGTTCGGAGTTCAACGAGCTGTTCCTCGACCAGGTGCGGGTGCCGGTGGAGAACACGATCGGGCCGATCAACGGGGGCTGGCCGCTCGTCCGCGCCGCGCTGGCCCACGAGCGCGGTACGCTGTGGGCCTTCGAGTTCAAGATCCGGCTGCAGAACGCGGCGCTCGCGCTGGTCGACCTCTACCGAGGGTCGGCCGCCCGTCGCGACCTCGCGGCCCTCCGCCAGGACGTCGCCCAGGCCTACATCGAGGCCGAGGTGTTCGCCGCGCACACGCTTCGCATCCTGCCCCGCCTGCACGACGCCGCCGACGCGCCCCCCGAGGCGGCGCTGCAGAAGCTCTTCGGCAGCGAGATCCAGCAGCGTACGTGTGAGCTCGCGATGGCGCTCCTCGGCGCTCACGGCGCGCTCGACGGTGGTACATGGCAGGAGGCGTACCTCTACTCGCGTTCCGTCACCATCTCGTCGGGGACGTCGGAGATCCTGCGCACGCTGCTCGCCGAGCGCGCGCTCGGGCTGCCCCGCGGGTGACCGCCGTGCGTCACGCAACGCTCCTCAGCCGCGTCGCCGCGACTCCCTTCTACCGGGGGCGCGTTGCGGAAGGGAATCTGGCCACTTGGGACCGCCTGCCGCTCACGCGCCGTGAAGAGCTGCTGCGCGATCAGCTCGACCACCTGCCGTGGGGTACTCGCCGGTTCGCGGACGCCGCTGCGCCCGTACGCGTCGGCGTCACGGGAAGCGGCGACGGGCTCCTCGTGCTCGCCTGGTCACCCGCGGCGCTGGCGCGCGAGCGGGCGGCGGGCGTGCGGCTCCTCCGCCGCCTCGGCGTCGGGCCGGGCACGCGCGTGGCGAACAGCCTCCCCGGCGCACTGGCGACGCCCGGCGCGCTCCTCCTCGGCGACGTCGTCGAGGAGATCGGCGCCCTCGACGTGCCGCTCGGCTCGCCCGACACGGAGCCGGCCGCGCGCCAGGCGTGGGAGCTCGTCGACCGCGTCGAGCCTGCCGTCATGGTGCTCGACGCGGGCTCGGCCGTCGCGCTCTTCGCCGCCGTCCCGCGGTCGACTCGTGAGTGGTGGCGCGGCCTCGTCTGGCTGGACGCCGGAGCCGTGCCTCCCCGTGCGCCCGCGGCGGCGGGCTTCTCGGGCTGGCAGCGCCACTGGCTCGCGGTCCCCGAGGCGGCGAGCTTCGTCGCGCACTCCTGCGCGGCATCGCGCTATCACGTCGACGAGGGCGTCGAGGCCGAGGTGGTGGACGTCGAGAGCGGAGCCCCGTTGCCCGCCGGCCGCGAAGGCCTGCTCGCGCTCACGCCGCTCGACGGCGACACGGCGCTCCTGCGCTACGCGAGCGGCCTCGGGGCACGTATGCTCCCAGCCCCCTGCGGCTGCGGCGAGGCCGGTACGGTGATGGAGATCGCATGACGTCTCTCGACGACCGCAAGGAGCGCGTCCGCCGTGCCTACGAAGGGCTCGCGCGGGGCGACGGGCAGGGCCTCCTCGACCTCTTCGCTCCCGACGTCGTCTACACGGTGATCGGGACGTCGGCCTACTCCGGTGTCTTCCGCGGCCGCAACGCGGTGCGCGAGCGCCTCTTCCGGCCGCTCGTCGCCGCCCTCGCGACGCCGCTCGCCATCGAGGTGCAGAGCCTCACCGCCGAGGACGACCGCGTCGTCGCCCAGCTGAAGGGTCATGCGACGCTCCGCTCGGGCGTGCCGTACGACAACACCTACTGCTTCGTCTTCCGGTTCGCCGGAGACCAGGTCGCGGAGGTGACCGAGTACCTCGACACGGCGCTCGTGGCGCGCGCCTTCACCGTGCCCGCCGAGCGCGAGGCGCTCCTCCGGCTGATGGACCTCAACATGTGCGAGATGTTCCGCGAGATCGTGCGGCTCGGACGCGGCGGCGAACTTCTCGAGACGCCGGCCTTGACGCTCTGCGCGAGCCCGCACGGCACGCCCTTCCACAACATGACGATCGTGCGCGACGCCGTCGACGCGGACACCGTCGTCGCGATGGTGCGCGACTTCTACGCCCGCCGCGGTCTCGCCTTCTCCATCGGCACCCGCGACCACGCCGACGCGGCGCTCGAAGCCGCGCTGCGCGAGCGCGGCTTCATGGAGCTGGTCGAGGTACCAGGCATGGCGCTCCTCGCCGACCCGGGGACGCGGAGCGAGCCGCCCGGCCTGGAGATCCGCCGCGTCAGGGACGACCAGGGACGGCGCGACTACCTGGAGGTGACCGCCGAAGCGTACGCGACCTTCCAGCAGCCCCGGGAGATGACCGAGGACACGTTCGCATCGCTCGAGAGCCTGCACGCGCCGCACATCCAGGGCTTCGTCGGCTACCTCGACGGCGCACCGGTGGCCGCCGCCGCGCTCTATCTGACGCACGGGGTGGCGGGCATCGGCTGGGTCGGCACGCTGTCGGCACACCGCGGCCACCGCTACGCCGAGGCGGTCACCTGGGCCGCCGTGCGGGAAGGCTTCCGGCGGGGAGCGATCTTCGCCAACCTCCAGGCGTCGCCCCTCGGCCGCCCGGTCTACGAGCGGATGGGGTTCATCACACCCACCCGCTACCACGTCCTCGTTGGCACCGTCTGAGAGGCCGCACTCTCCGCGGCACGTGATTCGTGCGGCTCGCCGCACTGCGCGATCCGGCATCGGCGCGTCCACCGCGACTCACGATTTCGAGCATCGGCCGGGCATGACCGTTGCTGATCGGAGGCCCCGCCAGGGGTTCGGCCGCGCCGTGCAGGCGGGTCGCGCCCGCATGAAGGGGGGCTCCGGTGCGACGCTCCAGAGAGCGCGTCATTCTCGCGCTCCTGCTCATCAACGTCATCCTCCAGATCGTGGACGGGGTCATGACCTTCGCCTTCCTTCGGCCCGGCGTGGCCGAGGAGCTCAACCCGCTGATGCGCGCGGTGATCGAGCACTATGGCGTCGGGCCGACGGTGTGCCTCGTGAAGGTCTTCGCGATCGCGCTGCTCAGCCTCGTCTGGCCGCTCCGCAGGAACTCGCTCGCTGCTCCGGGTCTCCTGTTCCTCGGCGCGTTCTACGTGGTCATCGTGCTCCTGCCGTGGGCGACCGCCCTGGCGGGTTGAGCGCTCTCTTTCGTGTTCGCCGTGAGAAGCGGCAGCCGAACTGCGAGGCATATCGCGGCGATCATCGTGTCGCGCTCGCCGATTCCCTCGCCCTTGGCGTCGAGTTCCCGGGCGAGATCTCCGGCTCGACGCGCCGCTGGCTCGTTGAACGGGTACACGCGGAGGCCGCGCAGTACTCGCCTCGTCTGGTCCCGCTGCGTCTCGGTCGCGCATCCGCGCCACACTTCGAAGGCGGACACTGCCGTGGTCCCGAGGCGACCTTGCCGCAGGAGCCGCGCCATCTGCTCGTGGCTTCGCGCTCGAGGAGATCGATCAGGGCATCCGTGTCCGCGATCACCGGCGGACGGTCCAAGGCGTCGCCCTCGCTCGCTTGACCCGCTCCCGCAGGCCACTCCCGCGGAGCGCGCCGTAGGCCTTCAACGCCTCGGCAATGTCCTCTTGAGAAGGCGGCATCGGCTCCTCGATCCCCAGGTCGGCCTCGGCAGCTTCCGCAAGGCGACGGCGCACCCAATCGGAGAGGGAGATGCCTCGTCGTTCCGCGGCACGCGTGAAACGCGCCTTCTCGGCGGCGGTGGCCTTCACCTCGATCCGCTCCTCAGCCCTTGCTGACATGTACGGATATGTACGGACGCCAGCTCACGGGCGCAAGTCGCTGGGCGGGGCTGCATGACGCGGAGTGCGAGGCCCGGCATCTTCCAGCCGCCCCCGCTCTGGTGGTACGAGCTGGCGGACGCTCCGGTCGGTCAACGCGATCTTCATGCGGCTCCCTACTTTGCGCTGTCATGCGAGGTCATTCGGGCAATGACGCTCGGTGACCTCTGATGCCCGCCCCGACATCAAATAGAAAGTCCTTGCCCCACGGCCTCCCCTTCGCGCCCACGAAGGTCGGCGTGCTCATCGACATCGACATGGGCACCAAGGAGGACTTCCTGGCCACGCTGCGCTTCGGGTTCGACGAGGCCCACGCCGAGGGCGTGATCACCCGCCCGGTCGAGCTCGTCGTGAAGGAGGCGATCGGGCTCCCGCGCCTCGAGGCGAAGAACACGATCGACGGCTATCTCGCCCTTGCCGCCGAGGGCGTGCTCTGCGTCATCGGCCCGCTCATCACCGACAACTCGATCGCGCTCGCGCCGGTGATCGACCGCACCGGCGTGCCGGCCGTCACCTGGACGGGCACCGACCGCTACCATGGACAATACTGCTTCAACCTCGGCAACGGCGGCCTCGCCGAGGAGGCGGCGATGATGGCGGCGTGGATCCGCCGGCGCGGCTACACGACGGTCGGCATGATCCACGAGATCAGCCCGGGCGGCGTCGAGTACGCGTCGAACTTCCGCTACTACGCGGCCCGCGCCCGGCTCGACGTCCTGATCGAGGCCTACACGACGCAGGTTCCCGACGACCTCGAGGGCATCCTCCGGAAAATCCGCGACCAGCGGCCCGATTGCCTCGCCTATCTCGGCTACGGGTACCCGACGATCCTGATGGCCCCGATGTTCCGGAACCTCGGCTGGGACCCGCCCCGGATCATGACCAGCGCCTTCCAGTTCTGCTACGCCAAGCCCGAGTGGATGGCGGCGCTCGAGGGCTGGTACGGCATCGACCAGATGTGCGAGGAGAACCCGCGGCTCGGGCCCATGCTCGACCGCTTCGCGGACCATCTCGGCAAGCGGCGCGACCACACCGTGACGGCGCTCAGCTACGACACGACGCGTTTGATCGCCGAAGGGCTAGCGCGCGCGCCGCTGCTGACCCCCGCCGGCGTGAAGGACGGCCTCGAGCGGGTGCGCATGCTGCCCGCCGTCAACGGGGGCCCGCGCACGCACATGAGCCTCGGGCCCTACGATCACAAGGCGTACAAGGGCGACTGGCTCGTGATCCGCCGCATCGAGGGCGGGAGGACGGTGTTCGTCGGGCTCCACGAGCCGGCGATCTGATGCTCCTGCCGACGTCTCCGGCGTTCCTCGCGCTGCAAGCCTCCCGTCGCGGCCGGGCGGGTGGCCTCTGCTTCGCCGGCCGGCGCATCGCCTACGGGGAGCTCTCCGCCGCCGTCGACGAGCTGGCGGCGTGGCTCGTGCGGCGGGGGCTCGGGACGGGACAGCCGATCGGCGTGCAGGCGGCGAACGAGCCCGCGGTGGTGGCGATGCTCTTCGCCGTCTGGGGGATCGGGGCCGTCGCCGTGCCGATCGCCGTCCGCTCGACGGCCGAGGAGACGGCACACCTGCTCGAGCATGCGCGGGCCCGGGCGCTCCTCTGCGATCGTGGACGGGAGGCCGTCGCCCGCGACGCGGCCGCGGCGGCCGGCGTGCCGGCCTTCGTGACGGCGCCCGACCTGCCGCTCGCGCCGCGGCTCCTCCGTCGCGGCCGGCGGCCCGCGCCCCGCGCGCCCCGCCCGCCGGCGGCCGACGGGCTCGCGGTGATCGCCTACACCTCGGGGACGACGGGGGCCCCGAAGGGCGTCATGCTGACGCACGCGAACCTCCTCTGGGCGATGCTTGCCTGCGCCCAGGCGCGTGGCGACCGGGCCGAGACCGTCGGCGCCTGTCTGAGCCCGCTCAGCCACGTGCCGGTGCTGGTCTCGCACCTCCTCTGCCGCCTGCTCGCCGGGGCCACCGCCGTGCTGGTCGAGAAGTTCGACGTCGGCGCGACGCTCGATGCCGTCGAGCGCTTCGGGGTGACCGACCTCACGCTGATCGGCGGCATGGTCTTCGACATGCTCGCGCTCGGCCAGATTCCGGCGGCCGTGCGCCGGACGGTCGAGAAGGTGTCGGTGGGGGGTGCACCGACGCCGATGGAGGCGAAGCGCGCGCTCGCCCGGCTCTTCGAGGGCGCGGAGCTGATCGAGGCATACGGCCAGACCGAGTCGACCGACGGCGTCACGATGGCGCGCGGCACGAGCGTGTTCGACCGCGAGGGCACCGTCGGGCGGGTGAACCCGCACGTTGTCGTCGCGGTGCGTCGCCCCGACGGGGCGCTGGCGGCGCCGGGGGAGGAAGGGGAGATCGTGGTCGGCGGGCCGACCGTCATGGCCGGCTACCACCGCGACCGCGCCGCCACCGGCGACGCCGTCCGCGACGGCTGGCTGCACACCGGGGACCTCGGGCGGCAGGACGCGGACGGCTACCTCTTCCTCACCGGGCGCGTGAAGGACATCATCATCACCGGCGGCGAGAACGTGTCGCCCGCCGAGGTGGAGGCCGTGCTGCGCGCCCATCCGGGCGTCGCCGACGTCGCCGTCATCGGCACGCCGCACCCCAAGTGGGGCGAGCAGGTGACGGCCGTGGTGGTCAGGCAGCCGGGCGCCCGGGTGGACGGCGCCGCGCTCGGCGCCTTCGCGGGGGCCCGGCTCGCCGGCTTCAAGCGGCCGCGACGGGTGGAGTTCGTCGACGCCCTGCCGCGCAACGCCGCCAACAAGGTGCAGGCGCATCTCCTGCGGGAGCGCTTCGGCGGCTGATGGAGACGCTCGGCGCCTTCCTCGACGCCGCCGTCGCGCGCGCGCCCGCGCGCGAGGCGCTGGCCGCCGCGCCGCGGGCGGAGGTGACGGCGCGGCTCGGCTGGGCCGAGCTGCGAGCGGCCAGCCGCGAGGCGGCGAAGAAGCTGCTGGCCGCCGGCGCCGGCAAGGGGAGCCGCGTCGGTCTCCTCTGCACCAACCGCCTCGAATGGCTGCCGATCGCCTTCGGCGCCCTCCGGCTGGGGGCCGTCCTGGTCCCGCTCTCCACGCTCTGGAAGCGAGACGAGCTGGCCCACGCGCTCGGGCACGCCGACGTGCAGCTCCTCGTCATGCTCGACCGGTTCCTGCGCCACGACTACCTCGCGACGCTCCGCGACATCGTCCCGGAGCTGGCCGGGGCGGCGCCCGGCGCGCTGCGCTCGCCACGCCTGCCCGCGCTCCGCCGCGTGGTGCTGCTCGACGGGGAGGCCCCGGGATGCGCGCGCTGGGGCGAGCTGCCCGCGGCGATCGACGACCCGTTCCTCGACGCCGTCGAGCGCGCCGTGTCACCCGTCGACTGGGCGACCGTCTTCTTCACGTCGGGCACGACGGCCGAGCCGAAGGCCGTGGTGCACTCTCACGGCGCGCTCGCGACCGCGGCGCGGGGCATCGCCGAGCGGCTCGGCATCGGGCCCGACGACGCCTGGTGGGGTCATCTCCCCCTCTTCTGGAGCGGGGGCTTCGTGCTCGGCGCGCTGGCGACCATCGCGGGCGGCGGGCGCGTCGTCCTCCAGGAGGTCGTCGATGCCGCGAGCGCGCTCGAGCTGCTCGAGCGGGAAGCGTGCACCATCATGGCCGGCTGGCATCAGGCCGCACCCCTGCTCGAGCATCCGGAGTTCGCGGGGCGCCGGCTCCGGCTCCGCAAGGGAACGCGCGCGGACCCCGAGCTGACGGCCCGGTTGCTCGGGTCGGACCACCACGCCGTCGGATGCTATGGCATGAGCGAGACTGCCACCTTCGTCAGCGCCGCGCGCTGGGACGACCCCGAGCCGATCCGCCTCGGCACCTTCGGCCGGCCGCTCGAGGGCATGGAGATCCGCATCGAGCCCGTCGCGGCGGGCGAGGCGGGCGAGATCCTGGTGCGCGGCCCCACCCTCATGGAGGGCTACTACGGCGTTCCGCGCGCGACGACGTTCGACGCCGAAGGCTTCTTCCGGACGGGCGACCTGGGCTTCGTCGACCCGGCGGGGTTCCTGCACTTCACGGGGCGATTGAAGGACGTCATCAAGACCGCGGGGGTCAACGTGGCGGCGAGCGAGGTCGAGGCCGTGCTGCGGCGCCATCCGGCCGTGCAGGCCGCGCACGTCGTCGGGGTGCGGCATCCGACGCGGGGCGAGAACGTCGCGGCATTCGTGGTCTTCAAGGCTCGAGGCGGGGCGACGCCCGAGGAGCTCCAGGGTTTCTGCGGGGAATCCCTGGCCAGCTACAAGGTTCCCCGGCACGTCTTCGTGGTCGCGGAGGGCGACCTGCCGCGCACGGCGAGCGGCAAGGTGGAGAAGGCGGCGCTGCGCCGGCTGGCGGAGACCCGTGCGGCCGGAACCCCATTTTAAGTCCGATTTTTCCTGTCTTCTTTGGGCGTTTATCACCTCTTCGCATGGTGACTCCGCTTGCCGGGCGGGGCTGGGGCGTGCGACATCGAGCCCCGCGAGGACCCCGCGAAGAGCCTCGCATCACGGAAGGGAGACACCAGATGAAGCGCTTGCTCGCGATCGCGCTCGGGGCCGTGTGTCTGATCGCCGTCGTCGCCCGCACGCAAACCCCCGGGCCGGGGCAGCCGTTCGGCGGCGACGACCCGGGATGCGTTCCCGACAACGCCGCCCATCTCCGCTGCGCCAACACCATCGCGCGCGCCTTCGGCAGCCTCGTCTCCGCCGTCATCCGCTGCCACCGCATGCAGGCGAACGCCCGGCTGAATCACCGGGCCTTCGACGAGGAGTCGTGCGAGCAGGCGACGCCTTCGTCGGGCGGCCGTTCGGCCGGGGAGCGGTTCAACGCAAAGCTGAGCCGTATCGCTCCGGTGTGCACCCCGACGCAGCTCGCGGCCGCGGCCTCGCTGCGCGACACGCTGCTCGCGTCCAGCACCAATCCCGACTCGCTCGACCACCTCGACGGCGACGTCTACTGCGACTCCACCTCCGGGGCGGTGATCGACGACTCGACCGGCGGTGCGATGGTGGACGACGCCGGCTTCGTGCCCCTCAATGCGGACATGGCGCGGTGCGAGAACACGGTGGGCACGAACCTCGCCAGGCTGGTCCTGCGGGTGATCCGCTGTCACATGACGCTCGCACGGAACAACTTCAACGGCCGGCTGGTCGACGACGAAAGCTGTGAGACGACGGCAGTGGGCAGCTACAACAGCTCCGCCGACCGGCTGAGCGCCCGAGGCATCTGCCCGCCGTGCCAGAGCAACGCGAACCAGAAGGCCCTCGGCACCGCCACCGTGGCCCGTTTCGAGACCGCGAACGGGTCCATGTATCCGTGCGGCGCCGGGACAACGACCACGACCACCGTCGCGACCACGACCACCACGGTGGCGACGACCACCACGACGGTGGTCACGACGACGACCTCCACCACCACCACGATCCCGGTGCCGACCACGACGACCACCACAACGACCACGACGACGCTCGCCCCGTGCACCGGTCCGTGCACCTGCACGGGCGGCACTCCCACCAAGATGTCCTCCACCACCGGGGTCGGCTCGGGCAGCTGCGGGCACCTCGCCTCGGACACGAACCCGAACTTCTTCTCCCTCGCGTGCGGCGGGCTCTACGTCGGCGGCGCCGGCGTCGGCGTCCCGCTGCCGTTCACGGTCCCCGACAATGGCACCTCGACCTCCCACGTCTCCTCGTGCGCCGGCACCTGCCTCACGTTTACCGCTGCGGACGCGGCCGAGGCCGGCGGCAACCGCTGCGCGGGCGGCTCGAACCACAATGGCAGCTGCACGACGAACGCCGACTGCCCGGGCGGCAAGTGCAACTTCCTGAAGTGCACGAAGGCGGGCTGCCTCTTCGGTCCGCCGCTGCCGCTTCCGAACGGCTCGCACCTCTCGGCTGCGACCAGCACCTGTGTCATCAACACCGTCTCCGCCGACGGCTCGGGGACCGGCGACTGCAGCACCGGGGTGATCACGAACTTCAACCTGCCGCTCAGCTCGAATATCTTCCTGGCGGGCGACCTCATGTCGATGCGGTGCTCGGGCGGGTCGACGCCGGGAGCCGGCTGTGCCGCCGGCGGCGGGTGCGGCACCGTCACGCCGGGCTCGTGCCCGGGTGGAACCTGCGTCAACGACACGGGGCGGTGCACGGACACCGGCGCGGCATGCTGCTCCGACGCCGACTGCAGCGTGTCGGCGACGTGCGAGACCGGCGCCTGCTCGGGCGGGACCAATAACGGCAAGGGCTGCATCACCAGCGCCGACTGCCCGGGCGGCGGGAAGTGCAAGACCTTCATACAGCCCTGCCCGATCTGCGAGCCGACTACCAACAAGTGCAACGGTGGCCCGAACGACGGCCTCGCCTGTACGCCTGTTTCCAGCCCGAGCAACAACGACTTCCCGACCAGCCACGAGTGTCCGCCGAACACCTCGCTCAGCATCGGCTCCCTGCCGATCGCCTTCGTGCTCAACACCGGCACGGTGACGAAGACGGCAGTCAACCTGACGGATCAGGCGAACGTCTTCTGCGGCTTCTGCAAGAATAAGACGACGAATGCCTTCCGGAACCCGGCCGTGGCATGTAATACGAACGCGGACTGCACGGCGTTCACAGGCTTCACGAGCTGTGGCCAGCGGACATCGGGTGCCTTCACCGCGGACGATGTCGCCCGCACCATCGTCGCGACGGGCGTCGCGGTGGGGCCCATCGTCACCGGCGGCCCGGCCCAGCCGCAGACCCTGGTCAGCATCTTCTGCATCCCGCCGACCTTCAGCGCGGCGGTCGACGCGGCGGCCGACCTGCCCGGTCCGGGCATGACAGCCCTCCAGGGCACCACGGTAATGAGTCCGTGAGTCCGGCGCCGGCGCCCGCGCCCGTTCACCCGGGCGCGGGCGCCAGCGCGCGGACGACCGCCTCGGCGGTCGTCACCGTGGCGAGCAGCGGCATGATGTTCTCGATCGAGAACCGGTGCCACTCGTCGGGGTAGCTCGCGCAGCAGTCCTCGATCACGACCACGTCGAACCCCCGGTTGACCGAGGCGCGCACGATGCCCTCGACGGCGAGGTTGGTCGACACGCCGCTCATCAGCATCGTCGTCCGCCCGAGCATGCGGAGCACGGGGTAGAGCTGCGTCCCGTACGAGCCGTCGACGCCGACGGTGCGCTCGAGGACGAAGTCCTCCGGCTGCGGTGCGAGCGCCGGGTGCGTCTCCACCCCCCAGGTGCCCTCGACGAGCATCGGCTGGCGCTGCGAGCGGCGGTGGATGAGCGTGTTGGGGCGCGGGAAGCCGGGCTTGCCGCAGAAGTTGACGTAGAGGATCGGGACGCCACGTGCGCGCGCCGCGGCGATGACCGTCTGGAGCTTCGGGATGACGCCCCGCTTCTCGACCTGGGCCGCCAGCACGCCGCCGATGCCCCGCTTGCCGATGTTCGACTCGTGCACGATGTCGTTCTGCATCTCGACGATGCAGAGCGCCGCGCGGCCGGCGTCGAGGAGGAGGTCGGCCGTCACCGGTCGGGCTCCCACACGGGCAGCGTCACGCGCTCCGTCAGCCGCTCGAAGACGGCGCGCACCCGCATGCCGAAGGCCATCTCCTCGGGACGGCAGTGGACCATGTAGCCGACGAGCCGCGGCCCCTCGTCGACCTCGACCAGCACCAGCACGAGCGGGAGGAGATGGCGGAAGGCGGGCAGGAAGGGCTCGTGGGCGACCACGTACGAGTAGACGCGGCCGCGACCGCTCGCGGCGAACCACTCGAGGCGCCCGCCCCCCTTCCAGTACATCGGCTTCGGCGGCCAGTGCGGGCGACCCGTCGCGCGCTCGCGCTGGAGCATGAGCCGCCCTTCGCGCGCGCCCTCCCAGAAGGGACGCATGACCGGGTCGTCGACGTCGGGCAGCGGGTAGTCGGGATGGAGGTTCATCATGCTGCGCGTAGTACCGCCGCGCTGGTAGCCACGCCGGACGCGCCGGTCACGAGCGTCGCCTTGCAGCCCGGGACCTGGTTGACCGACGTGCCGCGGATCTGCCGCACGCCCTCCAGGACGAGGTTGAAGCCGTGCACGTACGCCTCCGCGAGCCCGCCGCCCGAGGTGAGCACGGGCAGCTCGCCGCCGAGCTCGATACGGCCGCCCTCGGTGAACGGCCCGCCCTCGCCGCGCCGGCAGAAGCCGTAGTCCTCGAGTCCGGTGATCACGAGGGGCGTGAAGGCGTCGTAGA
The DNA here is from genome assembly GCA_005888095.1 of Deltaproteobacteria bacterium. Lineage (GTDB taxonomy): Bacteria > Desulfobacterota > Binatia > DP-6 > DP-6 > DP-3. The sequence goes on from VBKF01000125.1 coordinate 45,409, forward strand.
TCTGCGCGCAGTCCATGTCCCGTGGCTGGAGCGCGGAGCGCTGCCAGAGGAGCTTCGCGCAGAAGACCGACGTCGTCTCCATGGTGGGCGTATTGTTGTAGTTGGCGAGGTGCACCGGGTTCGGCCCCGAGGCCTGCGCGACCGAGTGGACGAGGACGGGCGGGTGGCGGAGGTCGCGCGCGCGCTCGACCGAGGTCACCACGCAGGCGAGCGCGCCGTCGGTCTCGAGGCAGCAGTCATGGAGCGTGAGCGGCCAGCCGATCGGGCGGCCGGCGAGGTAGGTCTCCATGTCGAGCGGCCGGTCGCGCATCATGGCGTAGGGGTTGCGTTGCGCGTGGCGGCGCGCCGCGATGGCGACGTTGCCGAAGTGCTCGCGCCGGGTGCCGAACTCGTGCATGTGGCGGTGCGCCCACATGCCGATGACGTCGACGGGGCGGACGAGGCCCCACGGGACGTGCAGCGCCTTGTCGTCGCGGACGAGCCCGCGCTCCTGCGCCCACGGGCGCGACGCCTTCGCGCCCCGGTTGCGCGCGCGGTGGCAGACGACGGTGGTCGCGAGCCCCGCGGCGATCGCGGCCGCCGCATGCATCAGCGTCGCGCACGACGCCCCGCCGCCGTAGGAGATCTTGTCCCACCAGCGCAGGTTCTCGACCCCGAGCCGCCGGGCGATCGAGACCTCGTGCGTCGACTCCATCTCGAACATCGACATGCCGTCGACCTGCTCGGCCTCGAGGCCGGCGTCGTCAAGGGCGAGCTGGATCGCCTCGACGGCCGTGTCGGAGATCGGACGGCCGATGTCCCTGGCGAAGGGCAGGTGGCCGATGCCGACGATCGCGACCCGATCCTGGATGCGGCGGAAGAGGTCGTCGCCCGGGTCCTGCACCGTCACCCGGTTACCACGAGATTTCTCGACCGCACAAATGCGCCCTGACCTGGCCCGCGAACTCGGCGATGGCGTCGAGAAGCGGCGGGCTCGCGAGCACGTCGTTGTGGTGCGCGCCCTTGATGCGCAGGAAGCGCTTCGGCTCGCGTGCCGCAGCGAACAGGCGCTCGCCCAGGGCGAAGGGCACGACCTCGTCGCGATCGCCGTGCGCGACGAAGACCGGGACGGAGAGCGTCCCGATGCGCGCGAGCGAGTCGAAGCGATCGCCGACCAGGGCCGCCAGCGGTCCATAGTGGCTGCGGGCGACGTCCCGCAGCGTCGTCCACGTGGAGACGACGGCGACACCGGCGCAGGGGCGCACGCTCGCCAGGTGGATCGAGACGGCGCCGCCGAGCGATTCGCCGAAGCAGACGATCGGCAGCGCCCCGGCGCTGTCGTAGGCCGCCTCGGCATCGAGATAGACGCCGGCCTCGCTCGGGCGGCCCTCACTGCGCCCGTAGCCGCGGTAGTCGTAGGCCAGCACGTCGATGCCGCGTGCCGCGAGCGCGAGCGCGACGTCGACGCGTCCGGCGATGTTCCCGGCGTTGCCATGCGACCAGACGAGCGTGGCCCGCGCCTCGCGTGCTGGGACGTACCAAGCATGTATACGGACGTGGTCGCGGGTGGTGATCCAGCGCTCCTCGACGCCCGGAGGCGGGTGCGGAATGGTGGTGTCGGGGAGGAAGATGAGCCGATCGAGCCACACCGAAGCGCACCCGGCCGCTGCGACGTATCCCAGGATCACAATTCGGCGGCCCATCGCAACCGCCGTCGCAAGCGTCAGTGCCCGACCGCAGCGACGACGTCGGCCATCGCACGCGACAGCTCGTCCGGAGTCTTCGCGTGCCGGAGCCCGACGACGAGGTAGTCGAGCCCGGCGTCGCGGTATGCGTCGAGGTCGCGGCGCACCTTGTCCGCGTCGCCGTAGAGCGGGCGCGAGCCATCCGGGCCGACCAGCACGCCTTTACGAAGGCTCACCGTCACCGCCTCCGGCCCGCGCCCATGGGCGACCACGCGCTGCCGCAGCCGCGCGACGAGCGGTGCCAGCTCCGCCGGCGCGAGGTCGATCGCGTGCCAGCCGTCGCCGGCGCGCGCGGCGCGCTCGATCGCGGCCGCCGAGTCGCCCGCGATCCAGAGCGGAGGATGCGGCTGCTGGACCGGCGGCGGGCCCGTCCGCACCGGCGGGAGGCGATAGCACGAGCCCACGAACTCGGCGTCGCCCCCGCGCCAGAGCGCCCGGCAGACCGCGAGGTATTCCTCGGTCCGCCGGCCGCGGCCCGCGAAGGGCACGTCGAGCGCCTCGAACTCCTCGCGCAGCCAGCCCGTGCCGACGGCGAGGACGACGCGCCCGCCCGAGAGGACGTCGAGCGTGGCGATCTGCTTCGCCGTGACCACGGGGTTGCGGTAGGGGAGGACGTACGCGCTGACTCCGAGCCTCACGCGGCTCGTCTGTCCGGCCAGGTAGGCGAGGGTAACCGTCGGTTCGAAGAAGCGCTCGATGACGGCCATGTCGCCCGGGCGCGCGTCGGGGCGCCGGTCGTAGGGATAGACCGAGCGGACGGCGCGCGGCGCGACCAGGTGGTCGCTCACCCAGACGGAATCGACGCCGAGCGCCTCGGCCTCACGTGCGAGGCGCACCAACACGTCGGGCGCGGCGAGCGGGCCGTAGTTGGGGAGGGCGATGCCGAACCGCACGCGCCCCAGAGCTAGCAGAGGGCGGACTGGCTGCGCCAGTCGGCGCTCAGCGCGTGCGGCGCAGAAGGCGGGCGGCCTCGACCTAGATGTACATGGGCCGATGGTGGCGACGTCGATCCTCGCAGGTGCCCGACGATCGATGATGCGAACGCGCCCGACGCGGACGTCGTCGTTACCAGAGTACTCGCACCAGCCCCGAGTCGGAGATGTCGGCGTCACGCGTGATGAGCGGCAGGGACAGGCGTCGCGCCGCCGCGCACACGAGCGCATCGAACGGGTCATCATTCGGGCGCGTGTCGTCCGCGAGGTAGACGTCCTCGGGGATGAGGTCGACTGCCTGATAGGCGGGGTTGCTGAAGAGATCGGCGAAGAACTCACGGAGGGATCGCCGGAGGTCGACGCGCCCCACGCGGGAAAGGAGGCTCGTCTCCCACATCACTGCCGTGGGGACGTAGATCAGGGCGGTGCGTGCCTCCGCGGCGGCGAACAGGCGAGCCGCGCGTCGGCCGAGCCGGCGGCCCCCTGCAGCGTGGAAGAGAAGGGGGTGCGTGTCGGTGACTGCCGCGCGGGCGTCAGCCACGATGCCGCCCGGACTGCCGCACGCGCCGCCGTCGACCACTCGAAAACATCGTGCGGATTGTCCGGTCCGCACCAGCGAGGTCGGGGTCAGCCGTCGCGAGCGCGATGGTGCCCACCACCGAGCGGATCGAATCGGTATGAACGCGTCCGGCGGCGCGCGCGTCGGAGACCAGCCGATCGACGAGCTGACTCACGCTTCGACGTCCACCTGCCCGCGCTTGCCCCCGCAGCCAGAGAAGGTTTTCCTCCTCGAGCGTGATGGAGATAGCCATCCTGCTCATACGATATTCATACGATGGGGCAGCGGTTCGCGTCAAGCACGGCTCGTCGCGGCCAGACACCTGCGGCTTGCCCCCTGCGCGCCGAACTGGTTTGGCACAGCGCCGCCCGTTTTTTCCACGACCGGGGCCCGTTCCGTAAACCGAGGCTTCGCCTCAGACCGGACGGTCGGTCGCTGGTTCCACTCTACGCCTCGTCGGTCTGAGGCGGAGCCTCGCTAAAAGGTTAGCCTCTCGAAGTCATTCCACTGAATGGTGACCCCGTCGGCCGTGGCTTCCCAGTTCGGGACGTTCAGTGTCCGCACGGGTCCGCCGCCCCGTGAGATCAGCTGGAACGAGACCGTGGCATTGGGCGGCGAGCTGGCGGGGATGAAGATATCCGCGCCCTGGATGAACGGCAGCTGGCTGAGGACCGGATCCGGTTGGCTCAGGTCGGTCTGGCCGTCGCGGTTGCGGTCGAAGGCGAAGAACGCGTTGACCTGCTTGCTGATGGGACAGAGGACTTCGGTGCAGACGTTGAGGTCGTTGATCAGCAGCTGGTCGTTCTCGGCGCCCTGGTCGCCCCACAGCTCCTTGTACCTGATCATGACCGCCGACACGCTGCCCGGGCGATCGCCGGCGTATTCCTCGATCGAGGGCGAGGCGAGCAGGCGGACCGTGTAGTCGCTTCTGACGAACGGCTCGTAGTAGATGTGGAGCGTCGGCAGGCCCGTTTCGACGAGCGCGAACTCGTAGCGCTGGCCCGCGTTGGCCGCCACCGGTCCCCACGCGCCCCCGCCGGTCGAGCCGTCGCTGATCGCGATCGACGCGAGCGGCGTCGTCGTTGCCCGTACCCCGTTGGCGGCGACCGGCCAGATTTGCACGCTCGCGCCGGCGAGCCCTGCGTTCTGCGGGAAGTTGAGCGCCTTGCCCGCGAGCAGGATGCGCTTCTGCGGGACGATGTCGTGTTGTGGTAGGCCGCCGCGCAAGAATTTGAAGTACTGGATGAACGACTCGGCCGAGGTGCACGTCTGCACGTGCGTCTGGTCCGGGATCGTGACGTTCTGCGCGCCGTCCATGTTCCGGCCCGGAGTCCCCCTGCCCGCCCAGACGGCGAGCGTGGGCACCCCGGGATTCTGGTTTTGGCCGTCGACGTTGATGTAGTGCGCCACGTTCGCCCTGCGCTGGGCGGCCATGTCTCCGTTGGTCAGGTAGTCGTACATCACCGAGGTGCCGAGCGAGTGCGCGACGACGTCGACCTGGGACTTTCCGGTCAGCTGCTCAAGGGCGGCGATCGCCTCGTCGATCTGCTGGTCGACTTCGCTCTTGTCTCCCACCGCTCGCGTCGAGTTGTAGTCGACCTCGTCGATCCAGCTGGCCGCGTAGCCGTTGCTCTCAAAGCGCATCGCCTGCGACTCGAATTGAGCGCCCGAGCCCTCGATGCCGTGGACAAAGAGGATCGGGTGCTTGGGCGTGAGCGCGTGGGCGGCCGGCGCAGCGGACAGCAACAACCCGCCCCCGGCCAGAGCGGCGAGAAGCACGCGCGGGACCGTCCGGCCCAGGATTCTCGCTAGCCAGCACGTTGTCCGTATCCGGGTGCACATATGTAGTCCCTCCTGGCTCAGCTTGTCAGGCGCGGGTAGCCGCGCTGCAAGCGGCACCGTCGCACAGACGATGGCAGGTCTGATGGGGCACCTACGACGTGCGGAAGGTGCCACTACGGGAGACGCCACGCCAATCACCTGTGGAGGTGGACTCGGCCTTCCGATGGACGTGAGGCGTGAGGCATGAGCACGCGGCGGGCCCGACTTGACCGCGCCGACGGGGCCTTGTTACGCCCCGGCAGCGACATGGCGTGGCCGCCGACCCCGGAAGAGTTCGGGCGCTTGCGCGAGACCCTCGCATGGGTCGCCGCGCGGTCGTCTTACTACCGCCGTGTCTTCGACGCCGCCGGGGTGCGGCCCGACACGCTCGCGAGCTACGACGAGTTCCGCCGCCGGGTCCCGCTGACCCTCAAGACCAACCTGGTCGAGAACCAGCGGGCGCACCCGCCGTTCGGCGAGTTTCTCGCCGCGCCGCGGGAGCAGTTCGCCTCGCTCCACACCTCGCCCGGGCCGATCTACATCCCGCGCCTCGCCGAGGAGCGCGGCGGGACGCCGGTGCTCGTCGAGGCGGTCGCCGCCATGGGTGTGCGCCCCGGCGAGGTGGTGCACGTGACCCTGTCCTACCACATCATGCCGGGCGGACTCCGGCTCCATCGCGCCTTCGAGGAGTACGGCTGCCTGGTCATCAACGGCGGCACCGGGGCGAGCCGCCTCCAGGTGGAGGTGGCGCGCGCCTGGGGCGCGACGGTGTACGCCGGCACGCCGAGCTTCCTCGCCAACCTCGGCGACACGGCGCGCGAGATGGGCCTCGACCCCCGCCGCGACCTCCACTACCGGGTCGGCTTCTCGACCGCCGAGGCGCTCACGCCGGCGCTGCGCCGCGAGCTCGAGGCCACCTTCGGCATCGAGCTCTACGACCACTGCGGGGAAGCGCAGATCGGACCGCTCGCCGGAGAATGTCGCCTGCACGACGGCATGCACCTCCACGCCCGCGACCTCTTCTGCGAGTTCCTCGACGTCGAGAGCGGTGAGCCGGTCGAGCCGGGTGGGACGGGCGAGCTCGTCGCCACACAGCTCGGGCCGCGCGCGCTGCCGCTCGTGCGCTACGCCCCGCGCGACGTCTTCCACCTCCTGCCCGGCGCGTGCGCCTGCGGCAACCCGGCGCTGCGCCTGCGCTTCGTCGGCCAGGCGGGCGCCATCCGGAAGATCAAGGGTGTGCTCGTCCACCCGGCCCAGGTACACGCGGTGACGAGCGACTTTCCCGAGCTCGGCCGCTTCCAGATCGTCGTCGAGCGAGGGGCCCGGTACGACCGCGCCCGCCTGCGGGCGGGGACCGTGCGCGCGCCTGCCGAGCCCGAGGCGCTCGCGCGCGCGCTGGCCGAGCGGCTGAAGTCGACGGTCTTGATCCAGATGGACGTCGAGCTGGTGCCCGAGGCGGACATCCCGGAGGCGGCCGCGCCGCCCCGGTTCAGCGAGGCGATCGTCGATCGCAGGACGAAGGCGTGAACGCGGACCGTCGCTACTACGACCCGGACGTCCAGACGATGCCGCTCGAGCGCCTGCGGCGGCTGCAGGCCGAGCGGCTCGCCCGCCAGCTCGACCGCGTATGGGCCGTCCCGGTACCGTTCTTCCGCCGCAAGCTCGAGGCCGCCGGTCTCCGGCGCGCCGACCTCCGGGGCCTGGACGACCTCCGGCTCATCCCGACGACGGTGAAGGACGAGCTCCGCCGGAGCGAGGAGGAGCACCCGCCGTTCGGCGACTACCGCGGCGCGCCCATCGAGGCCTGCGTCCGGCTCGGGGCCTCCACCGGCACGAGCGGCCGGCCGACGCTCATCCTCTGGACCCGCAAGGACCTCGCGGTCGACCATGCCGCCTCCGCGCGCGGGCGGTGGCGCTGGGGGCTCAGGCCCGGCATGAGCCTCGCCAACGCCCACCCCTTCGGGATGAACGCGGGCGGCTGGCACTTCAGCCACGGCGTCGAGATGCTCGGCGTGCTGAACGTCCCCTCCGGCCCACCGCTCGGCGAGGCGCACGTCCGGGACGTCGTCGAGGTGTGGCGCCGGATCCGTCCCGACATGTACCGGCTCTTCGGCAACGTGGGGCGCACCTATGCGGAAGCCGCGCGCGCGATGGGCCTGGATCCCGAGCGTGACCTGAACCTGCGCCTCGCGGGTGACCATCCGGCCGAGCAGTACCTGATGGTGAGCTCGGGCCTCGAGGCGCTGCCCCTGCTCGGCAGCGCCTGCGAGGAACGCGACGGCGCGCACCTGGCCGAGGACCTGGCCATTGTCGAGGTGATCGACCGGCGGACGGGACGCCCGTGCGGCGACGGCGAGCGCGGCAACCTCGTGGTCACCGTCCTCGAAAAGGACAACTTCCTCCTCCGCTACGACCTCGAGGACCTGGTCCGCTGGAACACGAAGCCGTGCCCGTGCGGCGAGACGCACCGGCGCCTGTTCTACGAAGGCCGCGTGCGGGACATCGTCCGGGTCGGCGACCGCGAGCTGCTGCCCATTGACGTGGCGTTCGTGCTCTACGAGTTCCCCGAGGTGTCGCGCCCGTCGGCGGAGTATCAGATCGTGCGGCGAGCCGACGTCCTACGTGTCCGCGTCGAGTACGACCCCGCCGCGGACGCGGGCGGGCTCGCGCGGCGCCTCGGCGAGCGCTTCCAGGAGCGGCTCGGAGTGACGGCCGACGTCGAGCTCGTCCCGCGCGGCGCCGTGCCGCGCTTCGCCTACAAGGCCGCGCGCGTCGTCGACGCCTGAGAAGCGTTTTTTACTTGCATTCGGGTGTCCATCCTTGCTAAGCGCAGAGGCGTTCATGCGCCGCGTCGCCCGCCCGCTCCTGACCGCGCTCGCCGTGAGCGGCCTGGTTGCTTTCACGTCCCCGAAGACCGGCTGCGGCACCTACACGAAGACCCAGTACCCGATCGTGCTGGCGCACGGCGCCGCGGGCTTCGACTCGTTGTTCGGGATCCTCGACTACTGGTTCGGAATCCCCGAGGACCTGGCCGCCGGCGGAGCCAAGGTCTTCGTCACCGAGGTGAGCCAGTTCAACACGCCCGAGGTGCGCGGCGAGCAGCTGATCGCGCAGCTCGAGCAGATCCGGGCGATCACGGGCAAGCCCAAGGTGAACCTCATCGGCCACAGCCAGGGCGGCTTCGACGTCCGCTACGTGGCCGCCGTGCGGCCCGACCTGGTGGCGTCGGTTACGACCATCGGGACGCCGCACCGGGGCACCCAGATCGCCGACTACCTCGACGCGAACTTCCTGAACGGCGGGTTCACCCAGGACGTGATCGCGAACTTCGCGAACACGCTCGGGACGGTCATCGGCCTGCTCTCGGGCTCGTCGAACCCGCAGGACGCGATCGCGGGCATCCGCTCGCTCACGTCGGCGGGCGCCGCCGTCTTCAACGCGAGCTACCCGCAGGGGATGCCGGCGACGCCCTGCGGTGTGGGCGCCGCGGTCGTGAACGGCATCCGCTATTACTCGTGGACCGGGACGGGCGTGCTCACCAACTCGGCCGACGTCTTCGACGACGCGCTCGGCGTGGCATCGCTCTTTACCAGCGAAGCGAACGACGGGCTCGTCGGACACTGCAGCGCCCACCTGGGCCAGGTGCTCCGCGACGATTACTTCTACAACCACCTCGACGAGGTGAACCAGATCACCGCGCTCGTCTCGCCCTTCGAGGCCAATCCGCTGGTGGTCTTCCGGACGCACGCCAACCGGCTGAAGAACGCCGGCCTCTGACGCCCGTGCGGCGGGCGCTGCCCTACCTGCTGCTCGCCGCCGCGCTTGCCGGCGTGCTGGCGTCGCGCGGGCGTCGCGTGCCGAGGCGTTATTCGGTGGAGCACGAGGTGGCGCCGGTCGCCGCGCTGGCACCCCCGGGCCGGCCGGTCGAGGCGGAACGGAGCGACGCGCTCGGCCGGCAGGGCGGCGCAACGGCGCGGCGCAGCCTGCCGCCCTCGCTGGCCGGAACCGTAGCGGACGGCGAGCTCGCGGTCGACGAGAGCGGCCGGCTCGTCGTGACGCGCGAGACGCGCCGCTTCTTCGACTATTTTCTCGCCGGCGGCGGTGAGGAAGGCGTCGGGCGGGCGAGAGCCCGCCTCGTCGCAGAGGTCCGGAAGAGGCTGCCGGTGAGTGCCGTCCCGGAGGCAATCGGCCTCCTCGACCGCTACCTGGCCTATCGCCGGCGCGCGCGGCTCGCCGAGCAGGCGCTGGACGTCGGCGCCCGAGTGAGCCTCCTGCACGCCCTGCGGGAGCAGACGCTCGGCGCCGAAGCGGCGCGTGTCTTCTTCGCCGACGAGGAAGCGGCGGACGAAGCGGCGATCGAACGGGCGCGGATCTCCGCCGACCCGTCGCTCGACGCTGCCGAACGCGGGCGCCGCGCGGCTCGCCTGGAGGAGCGGCTGCCGGAGCCCGTGCGCGAGGCCCGCGCGCAGGCCCTGGCCCCCCTCCGCCTGATGCAGGACGAGGAGCGTTTGCGGGCGAGCGGCGCCTCGCCCGCCGAGATCCGGGCCTTGCGAGAGCGTTCCTTCGGCGCGGAAGCGGCCGACCGCCTCGAGGACCTCGACCGCCAGCGGGCCGCCTGGCAGCGGCGTCTCGACGATTACCGCGAGGCGCGTGACGCCATCGCGCGGAGCGATTCGCTCGATGCCGGCGCACGCGATCGGGCGATCGAGACGCTGCGCGCCGAACGCTTCACGCCCGAGGAGCGGCTCCGCGTCGTCGCGCTCGACCGCATCCGGGAGACCGAGCGCTAGCGCGTCTCGTCCCGCGGGGCGCGTGCCCCGAGCGCCAGCAACGCCACGCCGGCGAGGGCCCCGGCGTACGGGATGCCGGCGAGGAGACCGACGAGCGCCACGACGGCGCCGTGGAACGTCAGCTGCCGGGCCGCCCGCGGCTGCACGCGCGGGCGGCGTCAACGCGAGCCGCCGGGCTTGCCGCCGGCAGGCCCGCGGCAGTATGCGCTCTCGCGGGAGGGTCACGTCATGCCGTCGCTCAGCATGAGCCGAACCGAGCGCGAGGCATTCCTCGCCGGGACGCACGTTGCGGTCGTCAGCATCGCCGACGGCGGGCGCGGGCCGCTCACCGTGCCGGTCTGGTATCGGTACGAACCCGGCGGCGCGGTGTGCTTCGTCACGGCGCGCACGTCGCGGAAGCTCGCGCTGATCAAGAAGGCGGGACGGTTGAGCCTCTGCGTGCAGACCGAGACGGCGCCCTACGAGTACGTCACCGTCGAGGGGCCGGCGACAATCGGAGAGCCCGACTACGAGCGTGACATTCGCGGCGTGGCCCTTCGCTACCTGGGCGAGCGCGTGGGCGAGATGTATCTCGCCATGACCGCCGAGCAGCGCGCCGCCGAGGGCGAGGTGCTGGTCTCGGTCCGGCCCGAGCGCTGGCTGACCGCCGACTTCCACAAGATGACGAGGTAGCCATGCACGCCGATGTGGTGCGGGCGCTCGCCGCACTGACGACGGGTATCTACGTGCTCACCGTGCGCGACGGCGACCGCCGGCACGGCATGTCGTCGTCGTGGGTGACGCAGGTCTCGGGCGACCCGCCGCTCGTCGCGGCGGCGATCGATCGCCGGCATTTCAGCCACGACGTCGTGGAGCGGACCCGTCGTTTCGCACTGAACGTGATCGGCGCGCGTGCGAAGCACCTGGAGGACTACTTCTATTCGGCCGCGTCCCGGCGGCCCGACAACCTCGACACCGTCGCCCGGGAGGACTCGCCGGACGGGCCGCCCCTGCTCCGCGACGCGATGGCCACGCTCGAGTGCCGGGTCACGGCCGCGCACGCGGCGGGGGATCACACGCTCTTCGTCGCGTCGATCGAGCGGGTCACGTGGCGCGGCGACGACCGGCCGCTCACGTCGCAGGACCTGGACTACGTGTACGTGGGCGAGGTCGTGCGTCGCTGAGTGCCGGGACGCGCCGCCGATCGCGTGTCGTCGGCCGTGCGCTCGGGACTGAGACTTGCCGCCGCGAAGCGCCGAGCGAACGAGTGTGCGGCGCGAGCGGCGAAACGCCGCAGGAATGCCGCCCCGTCAGCTCCCGGTCAGGTCGGCGTCCGCCGGTCCGATCGTCCACGCAGCGACGGCCCTGGCACAGGGCTCGCACACCGGCCTCCACGGTAACGGCCCAACAAGGAGGTCGACAATGCGCGGTCCGCAACGCTTGCTTGCTCTCTTTTCGCTCCTCGCGCTTCACACAGGCGTGTGGGCGACGGACGGCCGAAGACCCGACTCGCGCTCGTGCCCGGACGACCTGCAAGCAGCGGTCGCCGCGCACTGCCCGTGCGACGGCCAGGTGAACCACGGGCAGTACGTGAGCTGCGTCGTCCGCTACGGCATCGCGCTGCGGAAGGCCGGCTGCCGGGGAGGGACGACGGTGCGCATGATCCGCTGCGCCGCACTCTCGACCTGCGGGAGGCCGGGCGCCGTGGTCTGCTGCACGAGCAGCCCCGGCACCTGCGACGATCCGGCGCCCGGCGACGGGACCGCCCCGGGCGTCTGCCGGAAGACCCGCATGCGGATCACGCGCGACGAGGCGACGTGCACGGCGGCCGGCGGCGTCTCCGGCGGCCGAGGCAGCATGTGCTGGGCCTGCGCCACGAGCTCGACGACCACCACGAGCACCTCGACGTCGACGACGACCTCGAGCACCGTCGTCCGCGCTCCCGTCACCACCACCAGCACCACCACGACCACGAGCACCACGACGCTGCCGGCAGGTGTGACGTACGGCAACGCCGTCGAGTTCCCCGGAGCCAGCCAACACACGCCCGGCTACCTGCTCGGAGGCCCGATCAGCGTGCCGCAGGCGTCCACCCTCACTCACCTCGGCGTGATCGCCAAGAGCGGCGGTCCACACGTCATCCTGGCGCTCTACTCGGACACGGCCGGCGAGCCGGACCGGCTGGTGGCGTTCACCCCGGCCACCTCGATGACCGTCGGCGCGATGGAGATGCCCCTCACGTCGACGCCTCTCGCGCCCGGAGTCTACTGGATCATGGGCGTCTACGACGCTGACGCCTCGATCGGCATCGACGAGAGCGATGCGGCCGCGCCCGTCCGCTATCTCTCCCAGTCCTTCTCCGACCCGCTGCCCGATCCGTTGCCGCCCGCGTTCTCGTACGCCGGGCAGACGTTCAACTACTACATCAGGGTGGCGGAGTAGGCCGGGTCATCCGCCCGAAGGATCGAGGATCCGTCGGAGCCGCGCGTGCGCGCCGACGAGAAAATCGGCGACGACGCGTGCCCCGCGCGCCCGGCTCCGGGCACGGTAGTCGCGCCACAGACGGCCGGCGAGCGCGGAGGTCTCCGCCGACATGTCGCTTTACTTTTTCGGTAAAGCAAACCCGGCGTTGCGGCCGGAAGCGAGAGCATGGTACCGCGAGCCGCGACGGAGGGGTCTCGAATGGCATACGGCGAGTACCGCTGCCTGCGCGTGCGCCTCGATCGCGGCGTGGCGTTCGTCACCATCGACCATCCACCGATCAACCTCCTCGACGTCGCGCTCATGCGCGAGCTCGACGGGATCGGGAAGGAGCTCGAGGGCGACGACGCCGTGCGCGTGGTCGTCTTCGACAGCGCCGATCCCGACTTCTTCATCGCGCACGCCGACGTCGCGCTGATCAGGCAGCTCCCGACGAGCGCGCCCCGGCCGACGACGCTCGGCTTCTTCCACGCCATGGTCGAGCGCTTCCGGACCATGCCGAAGGCGACGATCGGGAAGATCGAGGGGCGGGCGCGCGGCGGCGGCAGCGAGTTCCTCCTCTCGCTCGACCTCCGCTTCGGCGCCCTCGGCCGGGCCGTCCTCGCGCAGCCCGAGGTGGCGCTCGGCATCCTTCCCGGTGGTAGCGGCACGCAGCGCCTGCCGCGCCTCATCGGCCGGGCGCGAGCGCTCGAGGTGATCCTCGGCGGCGAGGATGTGCCCGCGGAGCTGGCCGAGCGCTGGGGCTACCTGAATCGCGCCTTGCCGCCCGCGGAGCTGGGACCGTTCGTCGAGCGCCTGGCGTTCCGGATCGCGTCCTTCCCGGCCGACGCGATCGCGCTCGCCAAGGCCGCCGTCAACGCCGCCGAGCTGCCGACGGAGCAAGGGCTCCTCGAGGAGGCCGCGTGCTTCAACGGCACGCTCGGCACCGCCGCGGCGCGCCAGCGGATGGCGCGCTTCCTGGAGCTCGGTGGTCAGACGCGGGCCGTCGAGCTGCACCTCGGCTCGCTCGTCGATCGGCTCGCGGAGTAGCGCGCGTGGCCGTCCGGCTCTTCGCGCTCACCTGTGGGTGGCTGACCGGCCCGGCGGGCGGGTTCCTCGCCGGCGCGACGGGCCGTCTCCGCGTCCCCGTGCCGGCCTTCCTGATCGACCATCCCGGCGGCAAGGTGCTCTTCGACAGCGGCCTCCACCCCGATGCCGGGCGCGATCCTCAGACACGGCTCGGTCCCGCCGCGCACGTCTTCGAGGTGGAGCTCCGGGACGGAGAGGACGTCGCGGCGCGCCTCGCCGCGCTCGGCGTCCGTCCGGCAGAGATCCGGTACCTGATCACCTCCCACCTGCACTTCGACCACACGGGCGGCCACGCTTCGATCCCGAACGCGCGGGTCGTCGTGCAGCGCCGGGAATGGGACGCGGGCCACGACACCGACCTCATGGCACGCAACTTCTACGACGCGCGCAACTACGACACGGGGCACGAGGTGCTCGCGGTCGACGGCGAGCACGACCTCTTCGGCGACGGCCGCGTCGTCTGCCTGCCAACCTACGGCCACACCCCCGGCCACCAGTCGCTCCGCGTCCGGCTCGGCGGTGGCGACGTGGTGCTCACCGCCGACGCCTGCTACCTCCGGCGCACGCTCGAGGAGCTGCACCTCCCCGCGATCGTCCACGACCCGCCGGCGATGCTCGCATCGCTGCATCGCCTGCGGGCGCTCCAGCAGGCCGGAGCCCGAATCTTCTACGGCCACGACCCCGAATTCTGGGCGACGGTGCCGCAGGCACCGGGCGAAGTTTGATACGCCGGCCGCGGCTTGGCCGCGGGCGGCGCGGGGTCCGGGGGCATCGGAGCAGCGCAGCGCGCGGAGCGCGCGAGCAGCGCACGGGCCCCCGGGGGCGTTAATTAAGCCGGCGCTCCCTCGACGATCGAGAGCGGCGTGGGGGTCGGCACCACGCGCGTGAGCCGCAGGCCCGCGGCGGCGTAGACCGCGGCGAACTCCCCCTCGGTCCGCTCGCGGCCCGGACAGAGGATCATCATGAGCAGGTCGGAGACCTTGCTCGGGTCCGGCTCGTTCCCGGGTCGCACCACGGCGTCGATCGCCAGCACCCGTCCCGCCGCCGGCAGGCCTTCCCGGCAGCGCCGGAGGATGGCGACGCACGTGTCGTCGTCCCAGTCGTGCAGGACGCGCTTCAGGACGTAGGCGTCGAACAGCGCCGGCACCGACTGGAGGAAATCGCCCCCGAGACGGCTGGTACGCCCGCGGAGGTCCGGGGCGTCGAGGACCGTCGCCTCCTTCACGACGTGCGGCAGGTCGTAGAGGGCGCCGCGTACGTCGGGATGCGCCCGCAGGATCGCGGCGAGGAAGCCGCCACGCCCGCCGCCGACGTCGATCACGCGGGCGAAGGCGGAGAAGTCGTAGGCCGCGGCGATCGGGGTGTTCTCCATCTCCGAGAACATCGCCATGCCGGTGTCGAAGACGGCGGCCGCCTCCGGGTGGCGCGCGAGGTAGTCGAAGAAGCGCGCGCCGAAGACGCGCTCGAAGGCGGGCTCGCCGGTGACGACGCTCTGGGTCATCTCGCCGCACGGCCGGTTGAAGAGCGCGTCGCCGGCCATGAGGACGGCGTCGCGCACGGAGCCGGGCCTCGCCGAGAGGAGCGTGGCGCCGAGGGGGTTGAGCGCGTAGCGGCCCGTGGTCTCCTCCGCGACGAACACGTCGAAGCTCGCGAGCGCGCGCAGCAGGCGACCGAGGGAGGGGGCATGGGCCCCGCTGGCGCGGGCGAGCTCGTCGACGCTCTTCGGGCCCGCCTCGAGCAGGTCGGCGATCCCGAGTCGGGCGGCGACGTACACCGCCTGCGCGATGACGTTGCCGAAGGCCATCGCCGTCATGCGGAACGCTTCCATCGGCCGCTCCGCTCAGGCGTGAATCGGCGGCCGGCGCTCGGCCCATGGCCGCGCCTGCTCGAGCTGCGCGGCGACGCGGATCAGCAGATCCTCGCGCCCGTACGCGGCTGCCAGCTGGATGCCGATCGGCAACCCCTCGTCGTTCCACTCGAGAGGCAACGAGATGGCGGGCTGGCCCGTCATGTTGAACGGCGAGGTGAAGCCGGCGAACTGCGCCGCCCGCATGCCGGCCGCGACCGGATCCTCGCGCGAGGGCGTGAAGGTGCCGAGCGGCGGCGGTGGCTGGGGGAGCGTGGGTGTGAGCAGGAGGTCGAAGCCCGACGCCCACCAGCCGGCCATGCGGCGGGTGTAGCCGTGCAGCCAGTCGACCGTGGCGAGGTACTGCTGTGCGGTGCAGGCGCGGCCCAGCTCGGTGAGGGCCCAGTTGAGCGGATCGAGGTCATCGGGTCCGAACGACGCGCCGGTGAGCTCGCCGAGGACGTCCACCATGCGCGCGACGTGCGTTGCGTACATCATCGAGAAGTGCCGGCCCACCTCGACCTCGTCGAGCGCACCGGGATGCGACGGCTCGACGGCGTGTCCGAGGGACTCGAGGAGGCGCGCCGCGCTCTCGGCCGCGGCGCGGCAATCGGGATGCGTCGGGGCGATCTCGCCGGGGAGCCTCACGAGGATGCCGATGCGCAGCCGTCCCGGATCGGCGCCCACCTCCTCGGCGAACGGCCGGCGCGGCGGCGGAGCCGTGTGGGGGTCGCCGGGCTCGTAGCCGGCAAGCACGTCGAGCAAGGCGGCCGTGTCGCGCACCGACCGCGTCACCACGCCCTCGTGAGCGAGGCCGGCGAGGGGCTCGCCGAGGTCGGGGCCGAAGGAGATGCGGGCGCGCGACGGCTTCAGGCCGACGACGCCGCACTCGCTCGCCGGGATGCGGATCGACCCGCCGCCGTCGTTCGCATGCGCGGCCGGCACCAGGCCGGCAGCGACCGCCGCCGCCGAGCCGCCGCTCGAGCCACCCGTCGAGCGGCTCGGGTCCCAGGGGTTGCGCGTCGGGCCGTAGGCGTCGGGCTCGGTCGTCGGCAGCGTGCCGAGCTCGGGCGTGTTCGTCTTGCCGAGGAAGACGAAGCCCGCGGCGCGGAGCCTCGCGGCCGTGTTGGAGTCGTGCGGCGCCACGAAGCCGAGGCGCTTGAGCAGGCGGGTGCCCATGTGGTGGGGGTCGTCGGCCGAGTAGGCGAGCAGGTCCTTCAAGAGGAACGGCACGCCGCGAAAGGGCCCGCGTGGCAGGTTCGGCGACGCCGCCTGGGCGCGCGCCTTCTCGAAGAGCGGGATGATGACCGCGTTCAGCTTCGGGTTGACCGCCTCGACGCGGGCAATGGCCGCGTCGACGAGCGCCGAGGGGCTGAGTTTGCCGCGCCGCACCAGCTCGGCCTGGGCGGTGGCGTCGAGGGTGGCGAGTTCGTCCGACATGCCGGCACCGTACGACAGCCCGGCGCCCGGGCACAAGAAGTGGTATAGCGGCGCCATGCCGATCCTCGGTGCCCGCCACGACTTCGCGCACCCGGTCGAGGCCGACACCGCCTGGAGCGAGTCGTACTACTTCAACGCCTACGATCCCGTGACCGACACGGGCTTCTTCACGCGCATCGGCATCCGGCCGAACGAGGGGACCATGGACGTGGGCCTCTCGGTCTGGCTCCCCGGCACGGAGCTGGCGGTCGTGCGCGGCGTCCGCCCGCAGCGCGAGATGACCGACAGCGATCTTGCGGTCGCGGGGATGCGCTACGAGCGCCTCGCGCCCATGGAGCGCTGGTGGCTCGGGTGCGAGGCGGAGGCGATCGTCCTCGACCTCCGGGCCGCGCGCGCGCCGCGGCCGGCACGGGTCGTCATGGACGCGACCTTCCGGGCGCTCACCCCCGCGATCGGCAGCGACGGGCAGGGACGATCCGGGACGGGTGCGAGCGCCGAGACGCGGCAGCACGTCGGCAAGGGTCACCTCGAGCAGGCGGGGCGCTGGAGCGGGTGGATCGAGGCCGGCGGCGTGCGCTACGAGCTCGCCCGGGCGCGCGGCAACCGCGACAAGTCGTGGGGACCGCGCCGCTGGGGTGGACCGCGCATGTGGCGCTGGTTCTCGATCAACGTCGGCGACGACGTGCACCTGGGCGGCATCCGCATCGCCACCGACGCCGGCGATCTCCACCGCGGCTGGATCTGGCGCGACGGCGCGGTCGCGAGCATCCGGTCGTGGGACGTGCGGACGGAGCTCGAGCCCGACGGCCTCACGCACCGGGTGACCCACGTGCGCGCGACGGACTCGAACGGCCGCGTGCACGCGCTCCGGGGCGACGTCCTGCGCGTCGCCGGCGTGCCGCACGAAGCCGGCGGCCGGCGGACGATCCTGAACGAGGGGTTGACGCGCTGGACCTACGAGGGCCGCGAGGGATTCGGCATCGCGGAGTACCTCCACCAGCTCGACGCGCAGGGCCGTCCGGTCGTGCCGATCGAGTGAGGGCTCCTCGCCTCGCTATCCTACGCGAGGTCAACGAGGCCGGGCGCACGATCACCATCACACAGAACGGCGAGGCAAAAGTCGTCGTGATGGACGTCAACACGTACGACCGTTGGCGTTCCGCGACGGCCTTGCTCAAGCTGCTCGCGAACGGCGAGGCCGAGGTGCAGGCCGCCCGAGTCGTCTCGCAGACCGAAGCGTTCCGACGGGCGCGAGAAGCTATCCGGCGGACCAGGCAGGATGCCTGAAGCGCGTCCGGGTCGTCTGGTCGGAAGCGGCGATCGATGATCTCGAGGATCGTGCTCTAGGCAGCGGGCCCCGCAGACGCTAAGTTTTCATCTTGACTGATCCCGGCCCGACCAGTAGGGCACCGAACGCCGGGCCGGGGCCCTTTGCGACAGGAGCTTCGAGCCTCCTGGCGACGGGCCGCAGGAGACTTGATGAAGCTGCATTACTACGCGGAGACCGACTCGCTATACATCGAACTCAACGCGAGACCGAGCGCGGAGTCCCGGGAGATCGCGGACGGGCTCGTGGTGGACTTCGACGCGCAGGGGAACGTGGTCGGCATCGACGTCGATCAGGCCTCCAAGAAGCTCGACCTCGCGAGCCTGGAAGCGGAGTCGCTACCGGCGACGCGCGTGAGGATCGGCTAAGCGGCGGGCGGCGCCAAGACGCCGCGCTGAGCCCCATCGTGGCGGGCTCGTGGTCGAGGGATCGATGCGTCGCGAGGAAGGCCTGTTCGCCCGCGTCATCCTGGTGAGCTCGATTCGTGGCGCCTGACGGCAGAGTCCCGATCGAGTGACGCTTCAGGCGTGCACCGCAGGCCGGCGGCCCGCCCACGGCCGCGCCTCCTCGAGCTGGGTAGCGACGCGGATCAGCAGGTCCTCGCGCCCGTACGCGGCCGCGAGCTGGACGCCGATCGGGAGTCCATCGCCGTTCCAGCAGAGCGGCAGCGAGATCGCGGGCTGCCCGCTGATGTTGAACGGTGAGGTGAACGTCACGAAGGGCAGGGCGCGCCGGAAGCCGCGGAGGGGATCGCCCGGCTTCGCGGAGAACTCGCCGAGGGGCGGGGGCGGCTCGGCGAGCGTCGGCGTGAGCAGGAGGTCGAACCCCGCCTCCCACCACGAAGCGATCCGCCGCGAGTGCGACTGCAGCGACTCGACGGCGCGGATGTACTGGCGCGCGCTGCACGCCCGACCCTGCTCGGCGACCGCCCAGTTCATGGGCTCGACGTCGTCGGGACCGAGCGGGCGCCCCGTCCTCTCGCTCCAGTAGTCGAGGTCCCGCGCGATCCACGCGGCGACCACGAGCGTGAAGCGTTGGCCCACCTCCGGGTCGTCGAGCGCCGCCGGATGGGCTTCCTCCACCGTGTGACCGAGCGACTCGAGGAGATGCGCCGCATCGCGTGCCGCCGTCGCGCAGTCCTCGTGAACCGCGAAGGCATCACCCGGCGCGCGCGTCATCAGGCCGATGCGGAGCCGCCCGGGACGCAGCCCCACCTCCGCGGCGAACGGACGGGCGGGAGGCGGCGCGAAGTAGGGGTCGCCCGGCATCGGACCCGCGACCGCGTCGAGAAGCGCCGCCGTGTCGCGCACCGAGCGCGTCACGACGTGCTCGACGACGGCGCCGGCCCAGCTCTCGGCGGCGTCGGGACCGAGCGACGTCCGGCCGCGCGTCGGCTTCAGGCCCACCACCCCGCAGGCGCTGGCCGGGATGCGGATCGAGCCGCCGCCATCGTTGGCGTGCGCGGCGGGCACGAGGCCCGCGGCGACCGCCGCGGCCGAGCCGCCGCTCGACCCGCCGGTCGAGCGGCCCGTGTCCCAGGGGTTGCGAGTCGGGCCGTAGGCCTCGGGCTCGGTCGTCGGCTGGCTGCCGAGCTCGGGCACGTTCGTCCGCCCGAGGAAGACCAGGCCCGCCGCCCGGAACTTCGCCGCGAGATGCGTGTCCTCGTGCTCGATCCAGCGGAGCTTGCGGAGCAGCTTCATCCCCGCGTGATACGGGTCGCCGGCCGAGTGACAGATGATGTCCTTCAGCAGGAACGGTACGCCGCGAAAGAACCCGTTGGGAAGCGCAGGCGAGGCGGCCTGAGCCCGAGCCTTTTCGAAGAGCGGGATGATGACCGCGTTCAGCTCGCGGTCGAGCCTCTCGATCCGCGCGATCGCCGCATCGACGAGCTCGACGGGGCTCACCTTCCGACGCTGCACGAGGTCCGCCTGCGCCGTCGCGTCCAGGAACGCCAATTCGTCGCTCATTCACGCACGCTACGACGGCAGGACCCGAAAAGTCCAGGGACGCGCCGCTTGGGTGCTGTCCTACGCTCTACTTAGGACAGCACCGCCCTTGAGCCCAGGCGCTTCGCAGGCTACGTCCCGCAAAGGAGGACTCATGGCGACGGAGCCGACACCGGACCGCATCCTGGACCTCGGGACTGGCTTCTGGGGCTCGAAGGCGCTGCTCAGCGCGGTCGAGCTCGGCCTCTTCTCGGAGCTGGCGGCGGGGCCGCTCGAGCGCGAGACGCTGCGCGAGCGCCTCGGCCTTCATCCGCGCAGCGCGCGCGACTTCTTCGACGCGCTCGTGGCGCTCGGCATGCTCGAGCGCCGCGGCGACGCGTACGCGAACACTCCGGAGACCGGCCTCTTTCTCGATCGAGCCAAGCCCACCTACGTCGGTGGGCTCCTCGAGATGCTGAACGCCCGACTCTACGGGTTCTGGGGCTCGCTCGGCGAGGCGCTGCGCACGGGACGGCCCCAGAACGAGGCCAAGGAGGGCGGGAACTTCTTCGCGCTGCTGTACGACGATCCCGCTCGCCTCCGGCAGTTCCTGCAGGCGATGACCGGCGTGAGCCTCGGCGCAGCCAGGGCGATCGCACAGAAGTTCCCCTGGAAGGACTACCGGACCCTCGCCGACGTCGGCGCGGCGCAGGGCGCGATCCCGGTCCAGGTCGCGCTGGCCCATCCGGCGCTCACCGGCTGGGGCTTCGACCTGCCGGTCGTCCGCCCGATCTTCGAGGAGTACGTCGCGTCCTTCGGGCTGAGCGACCGTCTCCGCTTCCAGCCGGGCGACTTCTTTGCGGATCCGCTGCCCGGGGCCGACGTGCTCGTCATGGGACACATCCTGCACGACTGGGACCTCGACCAGAAGCGCCTGCTCCTCCGCAAGGCGCACGAGGTGCTCCCGCGCGGCGGCGCGCTCATCGTCTACGAGGCGATCATCGACGACGAGCGACGGGCGAACGCCTTCGGGCTGCTGATGAGCCTCAACATGCTGATCGAGACCGCCGGCGGATTCGACTTCACGGGCGCAGACTGCGCCGGCTGGATGCGAGAGGTCGGATTCCAGAAGACCTACGTCGAACCGCTGGTGGGGCACGACGCGATGGTGGTCGGCATCAAGTAGCGATGCACCGAGCCACCCATCGGCGGCTACGTGGATAGCTGCTCCTAGGTATTGCAGCCGCCCGCTGCCGACAGCATCAAGGAGCGCATGGCCGTGGCACCCTGTCCGTCGCCGTCGCTGGGCTGCCGAGGCCAAGCTCGGCGGCCGGAACGTGGGCAGGTGACTTCGGCGCGTCGGGTCTGCGGGACGCCGTCCGTGGTGCGTCGTGAACGCTTCATGCTAGGGTCACGACGATGAGCGATCAGTCGGCGGCCGGCCCGACGCCCAGGGACGATCTCACGCTCGAGCAGTGGGCAGCGATGCCGGAGGACGAGCCAGGCGAACTGGTGGATGGGCGGTTGGAGGAGGAGGAGATGCCCGACTTCGTCCACGAGCTGATCGTGACCTGGCTGGGACACGCCTTCCGCTCGTGGCTGTCCGGACTCGGCGGGTTCGTCGGCGGCTCGGGGGTGAAGTTCGCCGTGGGTCTGCGGCGCGGCCGCAAGCCCGACCTGAGCGTCTACCTGGCGGGCGGTGGGAGGCCGCCGCGTCGTGGCCTGGTCCGCCTGCCGCCCGACATCGTGGTCGAGGTGATTTCCCCGCGGCCAGCCGATGTGCGTCGCGACCGTGTCGAGAAAATGAACGACTACGCGGCGTTCGGAGTCCGCTGGTACTGGCTGATCGATCCAGAGCCGCGCAGCGTCGAGGTCTTCGAGCGCGGTGCTGACGCCCGGTATGTCCGCGCGCTCGGCGCCTCGGGTGATGCGCTGGCCGCGGTACCGGGCTGCGAGGGCCTGGTGCTCGACCTGCCGGCACTGTGGCGCGAAGTGGACGCCCTCGGACCCGACGAACCGGTCACCGGCTGAGCCAGCCCGGCGCTGCCGGCGCGTCCGTCGCGGCCGACGATCGGATCGAGCGCCGTCAGGCCAACTTGTAGAGCTCCGCGGCGTTGAGCGCGCAGATGCGGCGCCGCTCGGCCGCCGGCACGTCGCGGAACATGTCGTCGACCACCCGGCGGGTCTCCGGCCAGTCGCAGCCGTGGTGTGGATAGTCGCTGGACCACATCATGTTCTCGACGCCGATCGTGTGGCGGTTCTGGACGGCGTAGCGGTCGATCATGAAGGTCGAGCGCCAGTTGCGGTGGAAGTAGAAGCTCGGCTCGTGCTGCAGCTTGACCGGGAGCCACGACCGGTTCCGCCACCAGCGATCGTCGAGCTGCTCGAGGATGTAGGGGATCCAGCCCGAGCCCGCCTCCACCTGGACCCAGACGAGGTCCGGGAAGCGGTCGTGGACGCCGGAGCTGATGATCTCGGGGAGGTCGGTGATCATGCTCGCGGCGCCGACGTTGGCGAGGCCGGTCAGGTCGTCGCCCCGCGCGCCCTTCGGCCGCGGCTTCTGGATCTGCCGCATGACCCGGACGTGGAAATGGATCGGTACGCCGAGCGCCTGCGCGGCGTCCCAGAAGGGGTCGTCGTCCGGCCGGATCGCCGGCCCGACGCTCGGCATCGTGTTCAGCCAGGCGCCGCGCATGCCGAGCCGGAGACCGCGCTCCATCTCCCTGATGGCGGCTTCCACGCCGAGCGCCGGGATGCAGGTGAGGCCGATCAGCCGCTCGGGCGCGACCTTGACGAACTCCTCGGCGATCCAGTCATTGTAGGCCTGCACGCCGGCCAGGTGGAACTCCGGGTCGGGGTCGGAGAAGAAGTGGCTCATCATGCGCGCCGAACCGAAAAGCACCTCGGCGTCGACGCCATCGACGTCCTGCTCCTGGAGGCGCGGCTCGGCGCGGAAGTTCCCCTGGTTGGCCGCGGCGAAGGTGACGCCCGTCCAGCGCACGTCCTCGTGCTTGCGCCCCGCCGAGGCGTAGATGCCGATCGGCGCCGGCGGGATGTCGGGGCTGAACTGCCACGCCTCCCCGCCGTCGCCGTCGGGCACGACCTTCGGCGCCTTGTCGTGGAACTTGCGCGGCAGGTACTGCTTCCAGACGTGCGGCGGCTCGAGGATGTGCGAGTCGGCCGAGATGAGACGGTACTCACGCGCCATGCCGGGGCCCTCCGCCCGCTCTCATACGAACAAACGTTCGTTCACTTCAAGAGGGCGTCGAAGGGGAGCCGGGGTCGGTTGACGCCACGCAAGACACCCTGCTAACCGCCGGGCCGGTGAGCGCGAGCGAAGGATACCGATGAGCTCCGGCGACCGCCGCGCGGCGCTCGCGGGCATCCGCGTGATCGACCTGAGCCATCAGGCCGCCGGTCCCTGGTGCACGTCGCTCCTCGGCGACCTCGGCGCCAACGTCATCAAGGTGGAGAAGCCGGGCCGCGGCGACGGCATCCGCTACGCCGACCGCACCGGCCGCCTCCCGCCCGAGGTCGGGGGGCTCAACTTCCAGGGGCTGAACCGCAACAAGCGCGGCGTCACGATCGACATCGGCCAGGAGGCCGGTTCAGCGCTCGTGCGCCGGCTCGTCGCGCAGGCCGACGTGCTGGTCGAGAACTTCCGCCCCGGCGTGATGGAGCGCCACGGGCTCGGCTACGACGCGCTGCGCGAAGTGAACCCGCGCCTCGTCTACTGCTCGATCACCGCCTTCGGACCGCGCGGCCCCCTCGCGCAGAAGCCCGGCATGGACCTCATCCTCCAGGCGACGGGCGGCCTCATGGGGCACACGGGTGAGCCCGACGGGCCGCCCATCAAGTCGGCGCCGCCCGTCGCCGACATCACCACCGGCATCTACGCCGCCTACGGCATCGCGGCCGCGCTCTTCGAGCGCGCCGGCTCGGGCCTGGGCCAGCGAGTGGAGGTGGCGATGCTCGATGCGGTCGTCTCGCTCTTCTCCGACGTCGCGGCCAACGTGCTGACCGACGGCCAGCGCTACGGCAAGTTCGGCAGCGGCCATCCCGACCTGGTGCCCTACCAGGCGTTCCCGGCGAGCGACGGCCACTTCATCGTCGCCTGCCTGACCAACGCCTTCTTCAAGCGACTGTGTGCGGCGATCGACCGCGAGGACCTCCTGGCCGACCCGCGCTTCGCGACCAACGACCTGCGCGTGCAGCACCGCGCCGAGATCGTGCCGATCCTCGCCGACGTCTTCCGCACTCGGCCGTGCGCCGACTGGATCGCCCTCCTCGAGTCGCACGACATCCCCGCCTGCCGGGTCAACATGCTCGAGGACATCCTCGCGCATCCGCAGATCGCGGCCAACGGCGCCGTAGTGGAGCGCGAGGCGCCGCGGCGTGGTCGTATCCGGACGCTCGGACCGCCGGTCAAGCTGTCGGCCACGCCGAGCGGTGTGGAGCGGCTCGCGCCGATGCTCGGCGAGCACACCGACGAGGTGCTCCGGGAGCTCGGGGTGAGCGGCGCGGAGCTCGCCGAGCTACGCGCGGCGGGAGTCGTCTGAGCGGTCATGGAGCTCGCGCGCCGGATCGCCGTCGTCGGCGTCGGCGAGACGCGCTACGAGCGGCGTTCGTCGCGCGACCTGGCGGCGCTGCGGCGCGAGGCGGCGTGCGCGGCGCTTGCCGACGCCGGGCTCGAGGCGGCGGCAGTGGACGGGCTCATCGTCCCCGGCGCGGGGTATGGGGAGCTGCACGAGCTGGCTCGCGACCTCGGCATCCGGGGCCAGTTCCACGCCGCGTCCTGCTTTCACAGCGGTACGGCGGTGGTGGCGGCGCCGCTCGAGGCGGCGCTCGCGATCGAGGCCGGCCTGGCGCACACCGTGCTCTGCTGCCAGGGCGTCGCGTGGGGAAGCGAGCGGCGCGGCAACGTCGGCCAGCCGCACGCCGAGATGCGCATGAAGGCGGCGTTCGAGATCCCCTTCGGCTGGTACCCGCAGGTGGTGCACTTCGCCGGCATGGCGCGCCGCCACATGGAGCTCTACGGGACGACCGAGGCCCAGCTCGGCGCGGTGGCGGTCGCCTGCCGGCGCCACGCGGCGCTCCACGACAACGCGATCCTGCGCGAGGAGCCGCTCGACCTCGAGGGCTACCTTGCGTCGCCGTACCTCGCCGAGCCTTTCCGTGCGCCCGACTGCTGCCTGGTGAACGACGGCGCCGGCGCCTTCGTCATGACGTCGCTCGAGCGCGCGCGCGACGGGCGTGCCCGGCCGGTCGTCGTCCTCGGGGCCGGCTCGGGCGTCATCCCCGACGGCGAGTACTCGAGCCTGCGCGAGGACTACCTCGCCACCGGGGCGGTGCACTCGGCGCCCCGAGCCTTCGGAATGGCGGGTCTCTCGCCCGCGGACGTCGACTTCGTCGCGCTCTACGACAACTTCACCGGGCTCGTGATCCAGCAGCTCGAGGACATGGGGTTCTGCCGGCGTGGCGAGGGCGGCCCGTTCGTCGAGGGCGGGCGGATCGAGCTCGGTGGGGCGCTGCCCGTGAACCCGAGCGGCGGGCAGCTCGCACAGGCCTTCGTCTTCTCGACGAACCACGTCGTCGAGGCCGTCTGCCAGCTCCGTGGCGAGGCGGGGCAGCGACAGATCGCGAGCGCCGAGGTCGGCGTCGTGACGGGCTATACCGGGGCCCAGCACGCCACGCTCGTGCTGGGAAGCGGGTGACGCGCGTGCCGGAGCTTGCCGAGCGCCATCTGCCCGACCCCGGCTGGCCCGTCGCCAAGCCCTTCTGGGACGGCTGCCGCGCGGGCGAGCTCCGCATCCCGCGCTGCGAGCGCTGCGCACGCTGGGTGTGGTATCCGGCTCCTGCGTGTCCGGGCTGCGGCGGCGAGCGTCACGCCTGGACCGCGACCAGCGGCCGCGCGCGCCTGTTCACCTGGGTCACCGTCCACCGGGCCTTCCTGCCCGGCTATCGCGTGCCCTACGTCACCGCGCTGGTCGAGCTGGTCGAGGACCCGCGCGTGCGCCTCGCCACCTACCTGCGCGACGTCCCGGCGAGCGGTCTCCGGGCCGGGATGTCCGTGGAGGTGGTCTTCGAATCGGTAACCGAACACCTCACGCTGCCGGCCTTCCGGTGCGTCCGGTGAGCCGCAAGAAGGAGGGGGTATGTCGAATCGCCGCATTCGGCTGGCCATCTGCTGCGTGCTCGGTGCGACAGGAGTCGCGCTCGGACCGGGACGAGCGGTCGCCACGCAGAAGTTCGGGCCCATCCAGCTCTCGGGCAACCTGCAGACCCAGAACCTGATCCGCACCCCGAACGAGAGCACCTACGAGTACATCCAGAACCGGAACACGGCGCACATCCGGCTCGACTACGACTGGCTGCAAGCCGGGCTCTTCTACAACAAGTACAACATCCCGTTCCTCGAGAGCTCGCACCTCTTCGTCCTCTGGCGCGGGGTCTACGATAGCATCTACGACACGACCCCGGGCTTCTTCGAGAAGGAGGACGCCCACGGGAAGGCGTACCCCGGCATCAAGCCCGGGCAGTTCGTCAGCTTCTTCGACTACGCCAGCAAGGTCGGCATTCCGAACGCGGTCGGCACCCGGACCCTCCTGACGAAGAAGGACCTCTCGATCAGCGCCCTCAGCCACGGCCAGCGAACCGCCTTCAAGTTCGACAACCAGCTGCGCGAGGCCTACGCCGACATCAAGTTCCGCACCATCCCGCTCACTCTCCGCGCTGGCCGCCAGCAGATCGTGTGGGGCGAGAGCGACAACTTCCGCATGCTCGACCGCGTGAACACGCTCGACACGACCTGGCACTTCGTGCAGGAGCTTCCGCCCCCCGCCTTCGGCTGGGACGAGATCCGCCGTCCGTTCTGGATGTTCAAGTTCCTCTACGACATCGGGAACGTCTGGAAGTTCTCGCAGAACTTCCTCGAGTGGTACTGGAACCCGGGCGACTGGTGGCCGGTCAAGATCGCGTTCGAGCCCCGGCCCTGGGGTGCCAAGTTCTACAATCCGCTCACCAACGTCGTCGACGGGGCGTTCTATGGCGGTCCGTGCCTCGCCTCGCCGTTCGTCGTGACGTCGGGCCCGCGCAAGGGACAGCACGCGTGCGTCGGGCTGATGAACGGCACCAAGCTCTTCAAGCAGGGCAACTACACCCGTGACCCGTTCGACAACAGCCAGGTGGGCGTGCGCTACCACGCGATCGCGCCCTTCGGGCTCGAATTCACCTTCAACTACCTCTATCAGCGCTGGGCCGGCGACGACGGGACCCCGTCGGCGCCGGTCCGCATCCTCCCCAAGAACGACAAGAACAACGCGCTCGCCGTGCAGCTCTTCCAGAAGGGCATCCTGCCGGCGGAGTACTTCACGCCCTACGTCCACACGGTCGGGTTCGCGGCCAACTACTCCGACGAGACCTACACGCAGACGGTGTTCCGGACCGAGACCGTCTACGACTTCGGCATCCCGTTCTTCGATCTCGGGAGGGTGACCGTGCTCGACGTCCCCGCCATTCCGGGCATCACCAAGAAGAACATGTGGAAGGGCATGATCGCGTTCGACCGGCCGACGTGGATCCGTCCGCTCAACAAGAAGAGCACGGTCTTCTTCAGCGGCCAGTTCTTCTGGCACTACCTGGTGAATAATCCGAGCTGCCAGCCGCAGATCTTCGCCACGATCCCCCCGACCAAGCGCGCGAGCGCGGGTTCGTGTCTCGTGGGGCCCTTCGACCTGCCGTCGATCGTGCGCATCCCGACGACGACGCCGACGTTCCGCGACAAGGTGCGCGACTGGGAGACGATCGCGAGCCTGGCCGCGTTCAGCTTCTATCGCGGCGGCAGCGTGCTGCCCGTCCTCGGGTTCGCGATCGACCCCACGAACCACTACGTGATGGAAGGGTTCTGGATGCTCGAGTACGTCGTGCGCGACGACGTCAGCGTCAACGTCGCGCAGCGCCTCTTCATCAACCCGACGGGCAAGGACCCCATCTTCTCGCCGTGGGGATTCGGCTCCCTGTCCACCGGACGGTCGGAGACGAGCCTGCGATTGACGCTGCAGTTCTAGGACGGAGGGCATGGCGGCCGCGCGGTTCCCCACCGGCTTCGGCGCCGCGGTCCGCCGCTTCAACGCCGGCGAGTTTTTCGAGGCCCACGAGGGGTTCGAGGAGCTGCTCGACGAGGTCGAAGGCGATGACCGATGGAACCTCCTCGTGGCGCTGATCCAGGTGGCCGTCGGGTACCACAAGCTCACCTCCGACCATCCGGGTGCGGCACGCATGCTGCGCCTCGGGGCGGAGAAGCTCGCGGCCTTTCCCCCGGTTGCCTGGGGCGTGGCGGTCGAGCGGCTGCGAAGACGGATCGCGGAGGACCTCGCGGCGCTGGAGACGGGAGGGGCGGTCGGCCCGTGGCCTGCCGGGACGCCGCCCCGGATCGAGCTCGTCAAGGGCGGCCCGGCCGCCGGAACCGGCTGAGCCATGGCCCGCGGCGGGCGGATCGACCTCGGGTCTCGTCACCTGCGGGCCACCTCGGCCGAGGGCGTGCTGCGCGTCGTCATCGACCGTCCCGCGCGTCGCAACGCCCTCACCATCGAGATGTACCACGGCCTCAAGAAGGCCGCCGTGCTCGCCGAACGCGACCCCGGCATCGATGTCCTCCTGATCACGGCGCGCGGCGACGTCTTCTGCGTCGGCGGCGAGATGGGCGGCCAGCACGAGGGCGGCCAGCTGCTCGACCGCGAGACCGACGGCTTCGACCTCCTGCCCTTCGTGCAGTTCGAGCGCTGTCCGAAGATCGTCCTGCTCGCGGTGAACGGCATGTGTCAGGGCGGGGGGCTCAACATGGTGCTGACGAGCGACCTCGCGCTGGCGTCCGCGCGTGCGACCTTCCGGGCGCCCGAGCTGCTGCGGGGCGTCGCCGACTGCTTCCTCGGCGCGCGCCTCGCCAGCCGCGTCGGCCTGGCGCGCGCCAAATATCTGCTCTTCACGGCGCAGCCGCTGACCGCCGCGGAAGCGCTCGCCGTGGGGCTCGTGGCGCGCGTCGTTCCGCACGACGAGCTGGAAGGCGCGGTGGCCGAGACCGTCAGCTGGGTGCGCCAGACGGCCCCCGGTGCGCGGCGCGCGCTCAAGCGCGATCTCAACCGCCAGCTGCCGCCGATCGACTTCGCGATGTTCGCCGAGTCGCTCGCCTCGGACGAGGTGCGGGAAGGGTTCGCGGCGTTCGTCGAGAAACGCCCGCCGGCCTGGGTCCGTGGCCGGCGGTAGGCTTGACGAACGAACGTTCATTCGGTTATCCCCGCACGGTGCGAGCCAAGGCTCCGTCACGGCCCGAGGCCTCGCCGGCGGTCCCGACCCGAGAGGCCATCCTCGACGCCGCCGAGCGCCTGTTCTCGGCGCGCGGCGTCGACGGGGTGGCGGTCCGCGACCTCGCGCGCGAGATGAGCCTCACCCCGTCGAGCCTCTACAATCACTTTCCCGGCAAGCAGGCGCTCTACGAGGCGGTGCTCGAGCGCGGGCTCCGCCCGATCGTCGACCTGGTGGCGGGCGCGGCGCCGCCCGGGGTGCTCGGGCCGGCGCAGCTGAATGCAACGATCGAGCGGCTCACCCGCCACCTCGCCGTCCACCCGCACCTCGCGCGCCTGCTGCAGCGTGCGCTCCTCGAGGACGGCAAGCTCCAGGCGGCGATCGGCCGCTGGGCGAGCACGCTGTACGGACAGGGGGTCGCGGTCCTGCGTGCCGGCGCGGTCGACGCGGGCTGGGAGCCCACCGAAGTGCCCCACCTGGCGCTCGGCCTCTTCGGGATCATCTTCGCATACTTCACGAATGCCCCGGCCGTCCGGGCGCTGGCGGGATCGAAGGAAGATCCGTTCTCCGCCCGTGCGCTGGCGGTCCAGCGCCGATTCCTGGAGAAGGCCGTGTACCGTCTGCTCGGCCCGCAGCCGCGCCGGAGGAGACCGCGCCCATGAGCGAAGCAGGGAAGATCACCGATGAGGGCATCGCGCAGCTCCGCACGCGCATCGGCAAGGGCTTTCCCGGCCGCCGGCCGTGGCGCACCGAGGCGACGCGCGACGCGATCTACCACCTGGCGCTCGCCATCGGCGACCTGAGCCCGCTCTACCTCGACGAGGACTACGCGCGGCGCACGCGCTGGGGCACGCTGATCGCGCCGCCGATCATCGTGCAGAGCATGGACACGCTGCGCGCCGTCGGCTCGAGCGGGCTGCCCGAAGGGCTGCCCGGCGTCCACTCGATCTGGACCGGGTCGCGCTACGAGTGGGCGCGGCCCGTCAAGCTCGGCGATCGCATCCGGGCCGACTGCTACCTGAAGGAGCTGGTCGAAAAGGAGTCGACCTTCGGCGGCGGGCGATCCCTCTACCAGACGTACGAGGCGATCTATTACGACCACGAGGGCCAGCGGCTGGGGCTGCGCAACGACACCTGGATCCGGATCGAGCGCGCGGCCACGCGGGACCGGAAGAAGTACGGCGACATCGCACTCGCGCAGTGGACATCGGAGGACGTCCGCCGCTTCCAGGACGAGTACCGGAACCAGCAACGGACCGTCCGCCGCGCATGGGAGGACGTGCGGGTGGGTGACGGGCTTGGCCCGCTGCTGAAGGGCCCGCTCACGCCCACCGCCGAGATCGCCTTCGAGTCCTACTTCGGCATCTACCTGGTCGGCAACAAGGTGGCCGCCAACCTCTACGACAAGCACCCGGCGCTCATGATCCCGAACGAGCAGGGGGTGCCCGAGCCGCCCCAGCGCGTGCACTGGGACAACCCCTTCACGCAGCACCTCCTCGGGCTCCCCGGGGCCTACGACCTCGGCCCCGAGCGGTGCGCCTGGCTCTGCCATCTCATGACCGACTGGATCGGCGACGACGGGCTCCTCACATCGATCGACGTGCGCTACCGTCGCTTCAACTTCATGGGCGATGCGACGTGGTGCCGGGGCAAGGTGACCGAGAAGCTCGAGCGCGACGGCCAGGCCTACGTGCGCTGCGCGCTCGAATGCGTCAACCAGCGCGACGAGGTGACCGCGACCGCGACCGCGGAGGCCGAGCTGCCGCGCCGGTGAGGCGCGGCGCGGGCGGCAGAGGCGAGGTCGCTCAGCCGCCGCGGGGCGTGAGCGGCGGCAGGCCGTAGAGCCCGGCAGCGTTCTGCCCGAGGATGCGTGCCCGCTCGGCGGCGTCGAGGCTCGCCGTCGCCTCGCGCAGCTCGTCGACCACGCCCGGCACCTTGGCGTCGGGATGCGGGTAGTCGCTAGCCCAGATGATGCGGTCGGCGCCGACGAGCGGGCTTCGCGCCGTGAAGGCGAGCGCGCTCTCGTCGGGGTCGAAGGAGATCCAGCACTGGCGGCGGAAGTACTCCGAGGGCTTCATGTGCAGCCACGGGACGTCCCAGCGGAAGACCTCGTAGTGGTGGTCGAGCCGCTCGAGCCAGGGGACGATCCAGCCGCCGTTGGCCTCGAGGAAGATGAGCCGGAGACTCGGGAAGCGCTCCAGCACTCCGCCGCAGACCATGACGGTGAGCGTCTCCATCATGTCGAAGGGGTTGGAGATGGCCTGGCTGAAGAAGATGTTCGCCATGTGACGGATCGGGCTGGCGGGGTCGCTGCGTGCCATCTCCACGCCCTCGGCCTTGAGCGCGTAGAAGCCGAGCGCGCGGCACGCGCCCGGCATGTCGGGCGCCAGGAAGGGATGCAGTCCGACGGGCAGGCCGAGCTCCTCGCAGGTCCGCCAGATCGGGTCGTAGACCGGGTCGTTGAACTTCTTGCCGTCGACGGAGGGGTTGGGGCGGAGGAAGACGCCCACCAGCCCCAGGTCCCGGGCGCGGCGGATGACACGCACGGCGCGCGCCACGTCCTGGTGCGGCACGACGCCGACGCCGAAGAGGCGCTCCGGTGCCGCGGCGCAGTACTCGGCGAGCCACTCGTTGTAGGCGTTTGCCTGTACCTCGGCGAAGTCGGCGTCCTCGAGCGCGGGAAGGCCGAGGAGGAGCGTCGGGTAGAGGACCGCCTGTTCGATGCCGTCCGCATCCATGTCCACGAGACGCGGGAGCGGCCGGAAGGCGCCGGCCCGGACTTCCGTGTACTTCATCTCGCCACGGCGCGCCCGCTCGCGGTCGGCGGCCGACATGCCGCCGACGCCGGCGAGTGCGAGTCCGTTCGCGGGCCGCTCCCCACCGTTGTAGCGGAGCCACTCGCTGCCGTCGGGACGCGTCACGATCTGCCAGATCCGGTCGCGGAACTTCGCAGGCGCGCGCTCGGCCATGCCGGTGGGCGGCTCGAGGACGTGGCCGTCGGCGTCGACGATGGGGGTGTGCTCCATGCGGCGGCGGCTAGCAGAGGCGTGCGCCGAGACGCAAGGGGGGGCGCGGCGCGGTGCCCTACCGTGCGAGAAGTGATTGCAGCTCGCTCTTCGCCCGGGCAAGCCGAGTGCGGATGACGGTCGCGAGCGAGCGCGCGATCCGCCGGTTGTGCTGGGCCGCCGTCGTCGCGTGGCGGACGCGCTTGAACGACCTTCGCGCCGCACGCAGCATCCTGGACTCCCGCCTGCGGTCGCCGGCTCCGGCGGCCTCGGTGGTCAGCTGGACACGCGAGGTCAAGTTCGCGATCGCGGTGTCGATTCGACGTCGGACGCCGGCGTCCACCTCGCTTGCCGGCGCCGTTCCGAGTGCGCCGTCGATGCCCTCGAGCCAGCAGGTGACGCTCCTCACCCCGGTGACTGCCGAATGGAGGCAGCCCCGCTGCGTGTCGCAGGTGTCATCCGTGCACGGCTCCTGATCGTCGCAGCGCAGTGAGATGGGCTGGTGCCGGCATGTGCCCCGCTCGCAGGTGTCCGCGGTGCACGCGTTTCCATCGACGCAGTCCCCATCGCCGACGCACTCCGGGGCGCCTACCGCCTGAGCCGCCGCCAGCGCGTCCAACCGACCGGCGCCCGAGCTGTCGTCCGGCCCCGCGGGGCCGATGTCCACGGCCGTCGTGCGGAGAGCGTCTTGGATTTCGGCCGGCGTGAGGGAGGGATTCTTGGAGAGGAGGAGCGCGGCCACTGCGGCGGAGTGCGGCGCGGCGGCCGACGTGCCGAAGAATTGGCAGGCCGGCGGACAACGGGGAAAGCCCCCGGCGTTCGAGATGCTGACGCCATCGAAGGCGACGATGTCGGGCTTGGGACGCGTCTCCGCTGCCGGGAAGAAGATTCGGGTCGGTCCCTCCGAGCTGTAGCTCTCGACGCTGTCGAGCCCCGGTTCGGAAACGTCGACGGCCCCGACCGCGACAGCTTCCCGGAGTGCCGGGTGTCCGACGACGCTCCCCTCCGTGGTGACGTACTGCTGAGCCGAAGCGCCCAGGCAGAAGAGGTTCAGCAGGCGACTCTCTCCCGCGGCCTTGCGGATCGCCACCTTGAATATCTGCGACACCGGCGCCGGGTTGAAGATCGCGACTGCCTCGAGGGGATCCCCAGCGCCGGTCTGGGGGTTCGCGCTCTGCGCGATGGGGTTGAGGTTGGCATCGAGCATGAGGAGGTCGTAGTCGTTCGTCGCGGCGCCGAACGGATCGTTCCACTGCAGGATGCAGCTGAGCGTGCCGAACGGCGCCACGCTGACATCGTTCGTATTGTCGACGGGCCCGCCGAGGAAGTCGTGAAAGCTCGTGGTCGGCGACGGACGATACATCTGCTCCAGATGAACGTTGGCCTCGTTTCCGGCCGCCGAGTGGTACGAGACGCCGGCGTCGACGATCGCGGCCTTGACCGCCGCGCTCACCGGGCCGTCCTCGAAGAACGGCTGGTCGAAGAAGCCGAGGTCGTCGACCAGGACGTTCGCGCCGGCGGCGGTCAGGCACCTCACGGAGTCGATGAAGGCCATCTCGCCGTCGCTCCCGCTGGAGAAGAGGAGCCGGGCGCCGGGCGCCAGGTCGTGAACGATCTCCAGCAGCGCGGTTCCCTCGTCGCCGCGTCCCCGCCGGCATCGAGGGTCGTCGGGCACCGTGATCAGCGGGAGATCGCCGGTTGATCCAGCCTCGTCGGCGTGGTCCACGCCGTCGGAGATGACGCCGACCACGGTCCCCGCGCCGTCGAAACCCTGCGCGCGGACGAGGGGTGCACGCGAGGCGGCGTCGCCCTCGGTGGTCGCCGAGCCGACGCGGAGCCAGGCAGGATGGACCGGCTTCAGCGCAGCGACGAAGGGGAGCTCGGCAAGCCGGTAGACGTCGCGGGGGTGCACCCGGCCCTCGGCTCGCATCAGGTCCCGGTCCAGACGCTCGATCTCGAACCCGCGTCGCACCAGCTCCTCCAGCTCCTGCGGGTCGGCGGATCGAAGGCGGACGCTGAGCCGCAGCTGTGGGGCGGCCGAAGGTGCCGCAGGCGCCATGAGGGGCTCGAGCAGCCGCCGGATCTCGTGGTCGACCTTCCGCTGCGGCTCCGTGAGCGCGCCCTTTTCGGCCTCGACCTCCCGGACGTACTGCTCGACGGCGGATCCGCGGAGGACGTCGAGGTCCTCGCCCGGATGTCCAGCCGGCACCGCTTCCGGCAAGACTGCCGCCACCGCTGACTGGGTGCAGAGGGCGGCGGAAAGGGCGGCGAAGAGCAGCAGATGCGTGCCGCGACGCTTCACGAGGGCACCGAGACGGCGCTACCGGCGGGTCACGTTCGCCGTCAGCGCCCGGAACTCGACGTACCCGAGCCGGCGCGGCTCGCTCGAGGCGCTCGAGGCAAACGTCTGGCCCTTGGCGCCGACGGCGCAGACGGCTCGCGCGACGACGTCGACGATCGCGAAGGTGTTCTCGTTATCGAAGCAGGCGAAGCACGTATCGGCGGTGAGGAGGTTGTCGGGGGTGTCGTCCTCGGGGTCTCGGAGCCCCACTGCGCTGAACATCAGCGTGGCGGTATCGGCGTTGAATGCTCCGCAGCTGATGATCCGATCAGCGGGAGCGCACTCGGCCACGGCGCAATCGGCCGAGCCGGGAAGCACGCTCAGAGCGCCGTCCACGAACGCCAGCTGCAGCGTCACAGGGTCCCCCTTGGGACCCTGTGGGCCAGGCGGCCCGGGCGCTCCCGGCGGCCCGGGCGGCAACTCCGCCTGGACACAGCCGAGTTGGCGAAGCACCCGTCGGCCGGCGTTCAGCTGCTTCTGCCGGCACTGTGCATGAGCTGGCTGCGCCGATGCGAGCGCCATGCCTGTGAGCATCGCCGCGCTGTGGAAAAGTATGCCACCTCGCAAGGACCAGCTGGGCATGGGTCCTCCTCTCTCGGGCCGTGGAAGCGCGTACTCGATACGACGACAGCGGGGCTCGGTTCAAGATCGCCGCGGCCGCTGCTCCGGCCCACGACAGAACGCGCGCTCCACCATCGCCCCGAGCCGCCGCACCAGCTCCTCGCGGCCCGTCTTCATGCCGCCCGCCACCCAGTCCGAGAGCAGCACCTGGTCCATGACGGTGAACATGCGGGCGAGGTAGCCCGGGTCCTCCTTCACGAACACGCCCTCGGCGATGCCGCGCCGGAAGACCTCGGCCTGGAGCTCGTGGATCTCGCGCCACTTCTCGATCTGCTCATCGGTGCCCGGCGAGGGGCTCATCGCCCACGACGTGCCCGAGCGGAGATGCATGCGCAGGAAGGCGGGATGGGCGACGAAGTAGTCGACGTAAACCTCGATCAGCGCCCGCAGCGCCTCGCGGGGCGGCAGGTGGCGAGCGGCGACCGCGCGTGCCAGGCCGAGCAGCTCCTGGCCGCGCACCTCGAGGATGGCGCGATGGAGGTCGTGCTTGCTCGGGAAGATGGCGTAGATCGTGCCCATCGACAACCCCGCAAGCTGCGAGATCTCCTGGACTTTCGCCGCCTCGAAGCCGCGCTCGGCGAAGACCCGCTCGGCTGCCTCGAGGATGTGCTGCCGGTAGACGCCGGTGCGCGCCTGGCGCGCCTCGTCGCGGGGGGTCCGTCGCACGGCGGCCTCATACCACTCGAAAAACCGGTTGACAAGTCGAATTTCCGAATGGTAGTTCGGGCATACGAATCCGTGATCGAGGGGGCCGCCGTCCGCGGCGAAGGAGGGAGCCGATGGAGTTCGGGATCTTCTCGCACATGCACGTGCCGCCGTGGGACGGCGAGCACTCCCGCTACCTGCGCGAGCTGGAGGCCTCGCTCGCGGTCGACGCGGCGGGCTTCAAGTACGACTGGTCGCCCGAGCACCACTTCCTCACCCACTACTCGCACCAGCCGGCGCCCGAGGTCTTCCTCTCCTGGGTCGCGGCGCGCACCAAGCGGATCCACGTCGGCTTCGCGATCGTGAACATCACGCCCCCGGTGAACCACCCCGCCCGGGTGGCCGAGCGGATCGCGACCATGGACCATCTCTCCGGGGGGCGCGTCGAGTTCGGCACGGGCCGCGGCTCGTCGTCGACCGAGTGGGCCGGCTTCGCGATCCCGTCGGCGGCCGAGACCAAGCCGATGTGGCGCGAGGCGCTGGAGCAGATCCCGCGCATGTGGCGCGACGAGCCGTACGCGTACGAGGGCAGGTACTTCCGGATGCCGGAGCGCAACGTCCTGCCGAAGCCGTACTCCAGGCCGCACCCGCCGATGTGGCTCGCGTGCTCGAGCCCGCCGACCTTCATCGAGGCGGGCGAGCTCGGCCTCGGCTCGCTCTGCTTCACCTTCGGGACGCCGGCCGAGATCGCCGAGAACGTGCGCAACTACAAGGAGGCGATCAAGCGTTGCAAGACGCCGATCGCGGGCTACATCAACGACAACATCGCCGTCACGACCAACATGCTCTGCCTCTCCGACGGCGACCAGGCGCGCTGGCTCTACTCGCGGGCGCGGGTCGAGGCGTTCACGGAGTACTTCTTCAACGCACTCGACTCGATCCCGCGGCCGAAGGGCCTGCCGAAGGAGGGCCGGATCGCAAACCTGCAGCCTCCTACCCCCGAGGCGTTGAAGGAGGGGCTGAAGGTCGGCGGGCGGCAGATCGGCGCCCCCGAGGAGATCGTCGAGGTGATCAAGATGTACGAGGCGCTCGGCGTCGACCAGCTCATCTACGCCCCCTTGACGCTGACGCTCGACCAGAAGTACGTGCTCGAGTCGATCGAGACCTTCGGCAAGCACGTCCTCCCGAAGTTCGACAAGGACCCCGTGCACTCGACGACGCGGCAGCGCGAGGCGGCACTGAAGGCGCAGGCCGCCTGACGGCCGATGGCGGTGCCGGTCTTCGACCAGGTCCTGATCGGCGGCCGCTGGGTGCCGGCCGACGGCGGGACCTACCCGGTCGTCAACCCGGCCACCGAGGAGCCCGCCGGCCAAGCCCCCGCGGGCTCGGTGGCGCAGGCGGAGGCGGCGGCCCGCGCGGCCCGCGCGGCGTTCGAGCACGGTCCGTGGCGGACGATGAGCGGCGCCGAGCGCGCGAGGCTTCTCCGGATCGCGGCCGAGCGCTTCCAGGCCGAGATCGACGGCCTCGTCGAGCTGACGATCGCCGAGACGGGCGCGGTGCGCGGCGTCGCCGAGGCGCAGCAGGTGCGCGCCGTCGCCGCCCGCCTCCTCCGCGCCGCCGAGCTGGCAACCGCGCCGGTCGAGCAGGGCTTGCCGCCTCGTGAAACCGGCCGCGCCCTCGCGGCCGGTGTAATCGTCCGCGAGCCGGTCGGCGTGGTCGCCTGCATCACGCCCTTCAACTTCCCGATGACGAACTGCGCGGGGAAGATCGGCCCGGCGCTCGCCTGCGGCAACACGGTGGTCGTGAAGCCGTCGCCCGTCGACCCCCTGGGCGTCGCCGAGCTCTGCCGGATCGTCGACGCGTTCCTGCCTCCGGGCGTGCTGAACTTCGTGAATGGCAGCGGGCCCGAGATCGGCGAGGCCCTCGTGCGCTCGCCCGACGTCGACATGATCTCGTTCACCGGCAGCACGGCCGTCGGCCGGCGCGTCAAGGAGGCGGCGGCCGCGCGCATGAAGCGGACGGTGCTCGAGCTCGGCGGCAAGTCGCCCAACATCATCTTCGCCGACTGCGACTTCGAGGGCGCGCTCGCGAGCGCGATGAGCGTCTGGACGTTCCACTCCGGGCAGGTCTGCATCGCCGGCACGCGCGTGCTGATCGAGGAGCGGATCTACGACGCGTTCACGCGTCGCCTGGCCGCCGCCGGCCCGACGCTCCGGATCGGCGACCCGCGCGAGCCCGGTGTCGTCGTCGGCCCGCTCGTCTCGGCGGCCCAGCGCACACGCGTCGAACGCTTCATCACCCGCGGCCGAGAAGAGGGGGCGACGGTCGCCTGCGGCGGCCGCCGCCCGTCGCACCTCACTCGGGGCTATTACGTGGAGCCGACGCTCTTCACCGGCGCGCGCAACGACATGACGATCGCGCGCGAGGAGATCTTCGGGCCGGTGATCACCGCGATCCCGTTCCGCGACGAGGCCGAGGCGATCGCGCTCGCCAACGACTCCGACTACGGGCTCTACGGCTACGTCTGGACCGGCGACGCCGCCCGCGGGTTGCGCGTCGCGCGCGCCGTGCGGACCGGGACGATGCAGATCAACGGCAGCCCGCTCAACCCCGACGCCCCGTTCGGCGGCTACAAGCTCTCCGGCGTCGGCCGTGTCGGCGGCCAGTGGGCGCTCGGGGCGTACAGCGAGCTGAAGTACATCGGGTGGATGACATGACGTTCGACACCATCATCAAGGGCGGCACGGTCGTGGACGGCTCCGGCCTCCCCATGCGCCGCGCCGACGTCGGCATCCGCGACGGCCTCGTCACCGACATCGGAAGGCTCTCCGGCGCGCGCCGGACGATCGACGCCGACGGGCTCGTCGTCATGCCCGGCATCGTCGACGTCCACACGCACTACGACCCGCAGCTCTCCTTCGAGCCCTTCGCCACCTCGTCGTGCTATCACGGCGTCACCTCCGTGGTGGCCGGGAACTGCGGCTACTCGATCGCGCCCTGCCGCCCCGAGGACCGCGAGTGGGTGACGGCGCTGTTCGCCAAGGTCGAGGGGATGACGCCGTCGGTGCTGCGCAGCGGGCTGCCGTGGGACTGGGAGAGCTTTCCCTCCTTCCTCGACGTCCTCGACCGCCGGCTCGGGGTCAACGCCGCGGTCTACGTCGGCCACTCGGCGCTCCGCCGCTTCGTCATGGGCGACGCGGCTTCGGAGCGCGCCGCCACGGCCGAGGAGGTCGAGCACATGCGCCGGCTCGTCCGCGAGGCGATGGCGGCCGGCGCGGCGGGTTTCTCGTCGTCGCAGGCGCCCACGCACACGGACCAGCTCGGCCGCCCGGTGCCGTCGCGGCGCGCCGCCTTCGACGAGGTGCTGGCGCTGGCCGAGGCGGCGGGCGAAGGCGGCGCCGGCAGCATCGCGTTCCTCGCCGAGACGGCGGTGCAGGGTTACGACGCGCGCGACCGCGAGCGCCTCGTCGAGCTGGCCCACCGCTCGGGCCTGCCCGTCGTCGTGCAGGGTATGGGCTTCCGGCCCGGCGCCCGCGAGCGCTGGGAGGACCAGACGCGTTTTCTTGCCGCCGCCCGCGAGCGGGGGGCCGCGATCTACTCGATGCTCCGCACGCAGCCCTTCATGCGGCCGTTCAACTGGCGGCGCGGCACGTCGATCTTCGACGGGGTCTTCCATTGGCGGGACCTTTCCGCACTGTCCGTGGCCGAGCGCCTCGCCCGGATGCGCGACCGGGAGTTCCGCGAGAAGCTTCGCTGGGGCCTCGACCATCCGAACACCGACCCGAAGCAGGGCTCGACGCTCCCCATGCCGGCGCTCGACCGCGTCTTCGTCGATCGCTCGGACGCGCATTCGGACGCGGTCGGCAAGAGCCTCGCCGAGCTCGCCGCGGCGCCGCGGGTGCACGCCGCCGATGTCATGTGCGAGCTCTCGCTCGCTGACGGCCTCGAGACGCAGTTCCTCTGGAACAGCGAGAGCCCGGCGTGGGTCGAGGCCAA
This sequence comes from Deltaproteobacteria bacterium, assembly GCA_005888095.1. GTDB lineage: Bacteria > Desulfobacterota > Binatia > DP-6 > DP-6 > DP-3. The sequence continues at coordinate 85,209 of VBKF01000125.1, forward strand.
CGCCGAGTCGCAGCGGAACCTGCACATGATCGTGGGCACCGGCGACGGGGGCGCGCACGCCGACCGCGACGACGGCGCGGAGTGGTCGACCTACTACCTTCGGTCCTGGGTGCTCGACCGCAAGCTCGTGTCGCTCGAGGACGGCGTCCGGCGGATCACGCACCTGCCGGCGATGGTGGCCGGCATCAAGGCGCGCGGGCTCCTGGCGCGTGGCTACCACGCCGACGTCGTGCTCTTCGACCCGGCACGGCTCGGGCTCGGCAAGAAGGCGCTCGTGCGCGACATGCCGGGCGGCGAGGAGCGCTGGCAGGTGCGGCCCGAGGGCGTTGTCCGGGTCATCGTCAACGGCGAGACGATCGTCGAGGACGGGGAGCTGACGGGCGCGCGCCCCGGGCGCGTGCTCCGCGTCGGCAATCCGGCGTGATGCGCGCCGCCGTCTACCATGGAAGCGGCCGTCCAGTTGCGATCGAGGACGTGCGCGTCAAGGACCCGGGCGCCGGCGAGGTCCGTGTCGCGATCAAGGCGGCGGGGCTCTGCCACTCGGACTTGAGCGTGGTCGACGGTTCGATTCCCTATCCGACACCGGTCGTCCTCGGCCACGAGGGGGCGGGGATCGTCGAGGCCGTCGGCCCGGGTGTCACCGCCGTCAAGGAGGGCGACGCGGTCGTCCTCTCGACCCTCGCGCACTGCGGCCGCTGCGCCGCCTGCGAGACGGGGCGCGCCACCGAGTGCCGCAACGCGCCGAACCCCAAGGACACCCAGCCGTTCACCGTGAACGGCCGGCCCGCCTACCAGTTCGCCAACGCGTCGGCCTTCGCCGAGCGGACCGTGGTCCGCGAGCAGAGCGCCATCCCGGTCGACCCGCGCGTGCCGTTCGACCGCGCGGCGCTCATCGGCTGCGGGATCATGACGGGCGTCGGCGCGGTCGTGAACCGGGCGAAGGTCGAGACCGGCGCGACGATGGCGGTCTTCGGTCTGGGCGGCATCGGTCTCAGCTGCGTCCAGGGCGGCGTGCTCGCGGGTGCGTCCAGGATCGTCGCCGTCGACGTCGTGTCCGAGAAGCTCACCCTCGCGCGCCGGCTCGGCGCGACGCACACGATCGACGCCTCGCGCGACGATCCCGTCGCGGCGATCAAGGACCTGACGGGCGGCGGCGCCGACTACACGTTCGAGGCCGTCGGCAGCCTCGCCGTCATCAAGCAGGCGCTCGAGGCGCTCGGGCCCGGCGGCGCGCTCACCATCGTCGGCGTCCCGAAGCTCGGCTCGAGCCTCGAGTTCGTCGTCCACGCCCTCTACCAGAACAAGGCGATCCTCGGCTGCCGCTACGGCACGGCGCGACCGCGCCGCGATTTTCCGCTCCTCGCCGACCTCTACCTCGGCGGGCGGCTCAAGATCGACGAGCTCATCACGCAGCGCTACGCGCTCGAGGAGCTGCCGCGGGCGCTCGAGGACCTCCAGCAGGGACGCCTGGCGCGCGGCGTCTTCCTCCTCGACCGCGCCGCCTGACAGGAGACGCACGATGGGCAGATTCGGCTACCACGTGATCGACGCCGACGGGCACGGCGGGGACCTGCCGCGCTGGCACGAGCGCATCCCGGCCCGCTTCCAGCCGCTCTGGGAGGCGCGTCGCGAGCGGATCAAGAAGCAGTTCGCCAACCTGCCGGGCGTCGGCGTGAAGGAGACGCGGGGGACCGCCAAGCTCGACAGCCTCGAGCGGCCCGGCATGACCGACCCGCAGGCGCGGCTCGAGGACATGGACCTCGAGGGCATCGACCGGACGGTCATGTTCCCGGGAGGCGCGGGCGAGGAGTGGGCGGGCCTCGACCGCGACTTCGCGATCGCGCTCTGCCGCACGCTGAACGACACGCGCGCCGAGTACACGCGCCACGCGCCGGCGCGGCTCAAGTCGGTGGCGAAGCTGCCGATGATCGACCCCGAGGCGGCCGCCGCCGAGCTCCGCCGCGCGGTCACCGAGCTCGGCATGGTCGGCATGGTGACGCCGCAGCACATCCGCGAGAAGAACCTCGATCACCCGAGCTTCGACGTGGTGTGGGCCGAGGCCGAGCGCCTCGGCGTCCCGGTGTGCGTCCACGGCGGCGGCCAGGCGATCGACCAGGTGCCGATCGGCGTCGACCGGTGGAAGACGCGGCTGGAGGTCCACGCCTTCACGCATCCCGTCGGGCAGATGATCGCCATCATGGCCTTCACGGCGGGCGGCATCCTGCACCGCTTCCCGCGGCTCCGCGTCGCCTTCCTCGAGGCCGGCGTGGGCTGGCTGCCCTTCTGGCTCGAGCGGCTCGACGAGCACTGGGAGCTCACGCCCGAGCAGGCCCCGGAGATCGACCGCCGGCCGAGCGAGTACTTCCTGTCGGGGCGGTGCTTCATCGGCTGCGACCCCGACGAGAAGGGCGTCGCGCACGTCGTCGAGTCGCTCGGCGAGGGGGTCGTCGTCTACGCCTCCGACTACTGCCACTGGGACTGCAAGTTCCCGGACACGGTGAAGATCCTGGCCGGGCGGGCGGATCTGTCCGAGCGGGCGAAGCAGGCCATCTTCGACGACAACCCGCGCCGCCTCTACGCGCTCTCCTGATGCCGATCGACCTCGACGCGCTGCTCGAGCCGTCGCGCGCGGCCTTCCTCATGATGGAGTGTCAGGAGGGCATCATCGGCGGCGGGGGATTCGGCGCGCTCGCCGAGGCCGTGGCGAGGCAGCACACGGTGGCGCGCATCGCCCGCCTCCTTCACGCCGCGCGGCGGGCGCGCGTGCCGGTCTTTCACTGCACGATGTCGCGCCGCCCGGACGGCGGCGGCGCGGTCGCCAACTGTCTCCTGCTGGCCGCCGCCCGGAAGGGGACGCCGCTCCTCCCCGGTTCGTCCGAGCAGGCGGTGGTGGCGCCGCTCGCGCCGGTCGACGGTGACTACGTCGTCACGCGCTTCCACGGCGTGACGCCGTTCCACGGCACGGAGCTCGACGCCCTCCTGCGCAACCTGGGTATCCGCACGGTGGTGGCGAGCGGCGTGTCGGTGAACGTCGGCATCGTGGGGGTCGCGATCGAGGCCGTCAATGCCGGCTACCAGGTGGTCATCCCGCGCGACGCCGTGGCCGGCACGCCCGCCGAATACGTCGACGCGGTCTTCGAGCACACGCTGCGGCTGCTGGCGACGATGGTCACCGCGGACCGCGTGCTGGAGGCGTGGGGACGATGAGGTTTGCCGGCCGGGTGCTCTTCATCACCGGCGCCGGCTCGGGTCTCGGCCGGGCGACAGCGCGGCTCTTCGCCGCGGAAGGGGCGAAGGTCTTCGGCGTCGACGTGAACGGTGCGGGTGTGGCGGCGACGGTCGAGACGATCCGCCGCGCGGGCGGCGTGGCGGACAGCGCCGTGTGCGACGTCGGCTCGATGGCCGCGGTGCGCGCCGCCGTCGAGGCGGCGGTCGCGGCCTTCGGCGGCATCGACATCCTCGTCAACGCCGCCGGCATCGGCCGCTCGGCCCGCCTGGAGGAGATCGACGAGGAGGAATGGCAGCGCGTGCTCACGGTCAACCTGACCGGCGCGTTCAACACCGTGAAGGCGGCGCTGGCCCATCTGCTCGCCCGTCCGGGCGGCGCCGTGGTGAACGTCGCCTCGAGCGCCGGGATGCGCGGCCAGGCCTACGCCGCGCACTACGCCGCCTCCAAGGCCGGCCTCGTCAACTTCACCCGCTCGATCGCGCTCGAGTTCGCGAGCCGCGGGCTCCGCATCAACTGTCTCGCCCCCGCCGGCATCCGCTCGCCGCTCATCCGGCACTTCATGCCGCGCGACGACTTCGAGAAATCGCTGGTCGCCTACTA